>JAHJUB010000040.1 GCA_018829455.1 Candidatus Omnitrophota bacterium | reverse complement strand
GGGTGAAGACAATAGACGGCTGACCGGTCAACAGCCGGATAACTTCGTCGGAAACCTTATGGGCAAGCGTTCTTTCATTGGAAGACACTGCTTTGATGCGGGTCAATTCTTTTCCGGATGAGAATACTTTTACTTCAACTACGACCGGTGATACTTTTTCCGCGATAACGTAAATTCCCTGCCAAACTTTCACGGCTTCTTTCCGTAAAGGCTGAGGGTCAAAATAACCGCTCAGCCTTAAATCGCGGAAAAAGACCGTACTGAATTCCGGCAGCTCCTCCGGCAGGACCATGCCTATGGAAACCTTAGGTGCAACTTCTTTGGTAATCTCTATGTTTACCCCGTTAGAAATTGTATTTCTAACGGGGTTTACCTGGCCCGCGGACGGTAACGTAATCGTCAGCAAGATTATGGCCAGGAAAACCCGCAGAATATATTTATTCATGTTGGTTTAGGAATTGCAAGACGCAGGCCCAGTTCCTTTAACTGCTTGTCCGCGATTTCAGCCGGCGCATTAGTCAAAAGACAGGCGCCTTTCTGGGTCTTGGGAAATGCGATGACCTCGCGGATCGATTCCAGGCCAAGCAGAGTAGCGATAAGGCGGTCAAAACCGATTGCCAGTCCGCCGTGAGGCGGCGCTCCGTATTCCAGGGCCTTCAGGAAAAATCCAAACTGTTCCTGAAAATCCTGCTCCGGTATACCCAGAACCGAAAAGACCTTCTTCTGCAGTTCCGAACTGTGGATACGAATACTGCCTCCGCCAATCTCCGTCCCGTTCAAAACAAGGTCATAAGCAAGCCCGCGTACTTTCAAGGGCTCGGAATCCAGGAAAGAAATATCTTCCGGCCGGGGCGCGGTAAACGGATGATGCACTGAAACCAAGCGCTTCTCCTCTTCGCTGTATTTCAGGAGCGGAAAATCAGTAACCCATAAAAAATTCAGGCTCTTTTCGGAAATCAGGTTAAACTCTTTTGCCAGCTGAAGCCGAAATATTCCTAGAATTACGCTTGCCTTAACCGGCTCATCCGCCACGAAAAAAATTACGCCCTGTTTAATATGGTTCTGCTCGGCCAAACAACTTAAAATTTCCGGAGAGATAAATTTGGCAATCGGCGAAGTAAATTCCGCGCCGTTAACCTTAATCCAGGCCAGACCTTTGGCGCCTAATTCCAGGGCTTTTTCCTGATAAACCTTTAGCTGAGTGTTGGAAAGTTCAATCTGCGATACCGCCAACGACCGCACTCTTTTCCCTTCCGCTGCCGCCTTGCGGAAAATCTCAAAAGAAGAACCGGCGAAAAGGTCAGTTACGTCTTCAATTTTTGAATCTATCCTTAAATCCGGTTTGTCGGAACCGTAAGCCGCAATCGCCTCCTGATAAGTAATTCTTGGAAAAAGTTTGCGGTCAAGCGGTTTATCCAGAACAGCTTGCTGGACCCGATTCACTAATTCTTCCACCAACGCCTGGATATCCTCCGGCTCTACAAAAGAAGCTTCCAGGTCAATCTGGGTATGCTCCGGCTGCCGGTCCGCCCGCAGGTCTTCATCTCGCAGGCACCGCGCCAACTGGAAGTAACGGTCAAACCCGGCCACCATCAGAATTTGTTTGGATAATTGCGGGCTCTGCGGCAGCGCGTAGAACTTGCCCAGTTCCAATCGGCTGGGAACCAGAAAATCTCGGGCCCCTTCCGGCGTACTCCGGGTCAAAAGCGGGGTCTCAATCTCCACAAAACCCTGCTCGGACAGAAAGTTCCGGGCTGCAACCGCGGCCTTATGCCGCAAGATTAAATTCCGCTGCATCCCGGGCCGACGGAGGTCCAGATAGCGATAAGAAAGCCGGACCGACTCCGAAACCGAACCCTCCTCTATAATTTCAAAAGGCAAAGAAGGGCAACGATTCAAAATCGCTATTTCTGAGGCGGCAATCTCAATCTCACCGGTGGCAATCCGGCTGTTTTCCGTTCCGGACGGCCGGTGCACAACCTTCCCTTTGGCCTGAATTACGTCTTCGCTGTGGAGCGAAGAAACCTGCTGAAAACAATCAGGGGAAAGCGATTCCGGATTAAAAACCACCTGGGTCACTCCGTACCGGTCCCGCAGGTCAACAAAGATGATGCCGCCGTGGTCCCGGCGGGACGCAACCCAACCGGCCAGAATTACTTCTTTGCCTAAATTATTAAGGGCTAATTCCCCGCAGGTCACCGTTCTCAGCATTGGTTTATTGGTTTAAATTAATAATTGTAGGGGTCGGATTCATCCGACCCGCGGGCGCGATGAATCGCGCCCCTACTTTAATCTTTCAATCAGATCTTTCTCTCTAATTGATTCCTGTGTACTGGAATCGAGGTCACGCAAAATCACTTCGCCTCTTTCCAATTCTTCCGGTCCGAAGATTAAAGCAAACCGGCAATTATCTTTATCCGCCAGCCGCAGTTGAGCCTTAAGACTCTTTTCCTCCGCGGAAAGCGTCACCGGAACAGTCAGGGATTTCCGCAGGGAAATCATCAGACCAAACGACTTTTCCAAAGATGCAGCATCCAGATATATCAAGCGGATTCCGCTCCTCTGTCCGGAAACAGACGGCATCAGACCAAGAATACGTTCCAGACCGATCGCAAAACCCAGGGCCGCGGTTTGCGGTCCGCCCAGGTCCGCGACCAGGTTGTCGTAGCGTCCGCCGGCCGCAATGGCATTTTCGCCGTTATCCGCCGTTACCTCCCAGACGGTCCGCGTATAATAATCAAGACCGCGAACCAGATTTTCCGCAACACGGTAACGGATACCGATTCCGTCCAGGTATTTTAATACCATCTTAAAGTGGTGACCGCAATCCGGACACAAAGAATTGCTGATAACCGGCGCCTCTTTCAAAATATCCCTACAGACAGACGCTTTGCAATCCAGGGTGCGGAGCGGATTATTCTGAAGACGGTTTCGGCAATCTTCGCAAAGCACCTCTTTTCTTTTCTCTAAAAACTCCGCCAGGGTCTTTCCGTAATTATCCTGGCAGGTACGGCAACCGAGCGAATTTACCTGAATCGTAAACGGTCCGATTTCAGCCGTGTTCATAATTTCGCTGAGAATGAAAATTACTTCCCCGTCGGTGCAGGCCTGGCCGGAAGCAAAAACTTCTACGCCCAACTGTAAAAACTGGCGGTATCTTTCCTTCTGCGGCCGGTCATAGCGAAACATCGGTCCGAAATAATAGAACCTCGCGGCCGGATTGGAATAAGAAAAGTTATGCTCCAGGTAGGCGCGTACGATGGAAACGGTCCCTTCCGGCCGCAAAGCCAGAAGCCGGTTTTTGCGGTCGCGAAAGGTGTACATCTCCTTACTGACAATATCGCTCCCCTCCCCGATTGACCGGTTAAAGAGCCGCGCCTCTTCAATAATGGGAGTTTCCAACTCGCGAAAACCGGCTCTTTCCAGAATGGAAATTGCCCGATTGAGGAAAGACCGCAGCCGTTCCGCCTCGGCCGGGAGGAGGTCATAAGTACCGCGCAGCGCCTGATACATAGGATAATATTATACGCTGTAGCGACTGGAAACGTCAACAAAATGTTGTCATTGCGAGTCCGCCTCCGGCGGGCGCGGCAATCTCGCATTAAATATGACAGACATCTTTTTTCTATCCTCAATAAATTTGCTTTTCCAATTCCTTAATTCAATTGCATAGGAATTTACTTTGGAGACCGTTGATAATAAAGGGTTTTAGGAAGAACTGTAGGGGCTTGATTTATCAAGCCCGAAAAGGTGGGACAGGCGTCCCGCCTGTCATCTGTTGACGCCGGGCAGAGACGAAGTTACAATCTTTGCGTCTCCTGGACTACGGTTGTTGCCGAGCTTGCTCGGCGTGGTTAAAAGAGCCAACCAAGGTTGAGAATTACACTCGTCCCGGCCATACGCCGAAGAGACGAAGAGGGTGCAACTTCTGGCCGGGTTGAGAACTACACTCGTCCCGGCCATACGCCGAAGAGACGAAGAGGGTGCAACTTCTGGCCGGGTTGGCAACTACAAGTTCGCACCGAAGGTGCGCTAATTAAAGCGTTTAACTCTTTGAAAGTTTTGCGGAAAAATAATCCGCTAAAATTTCCCGGTGGTCAAAAGCGATTTCGTCCGGCAGCTCTTTTTCACCAAAAATTCCGATTTCAATCGCATCGTCTTCCGCCTTTGGCTGGCCGCCGGCTTTGGCCGTGAAGACCGTAGAGATGGCGTGAAAACGCGGGTCCCGGTCCGGAGCGCTGTAGGTATGAAACTGGCGCAGATTGCTGACTTCCAAACTGGTCTCTTCTTTTGCCTCGCGGGCGGCGGCTTGTTCCAGACTTTCTCCCCGGTCAACAAACCCGCCCGGAATCGCCCAACCGTACGGCGGGTTCTTCCGTTTAATTAAAATCACCTTGCTATTCTCAATTTCAATAATAATATCCACCGTAGGAATCGGGTAATGGCCGAATTTCCGCCGGATATAACCCAGACGACTCTCCACCGCTCTTTTAAAAATCTGCCAAGAAAAAAATATGCGTTTAAAATTCATACGGATATTGTATCACAAATTGACAAAAATTCTTGCGGCTAAACACCGAAAATGTTAAAATAAAATTGTCATTGCGGGCATAGTTTGCGCAGCAATCCCGGTTTGATAATGAGATTGCCACACCCCAATTACATGACAGGCGGGACGCCTGTCCCACCGAAACGGGGCTCGCAATGACAACCCTGCCAGAAATTGCACTTTCTTCGTCTCTTCGGCGAATGGCAGGGACGAGTGTCGTTCTCAACTATTATGGTCTTTACAAAAGCGGTTGGTTCCGGAAACGACTTTATCATCATTGACAGCCGGTTGGAAAAGATTCCCAACCCGGCTAAAATGGCCCAGGACTTATGCCGAAGGCATCTGTCCGTCGGAGCCGATGGCATGCTTCTTTTGGAAAAAGCGACCCTGAAAGGGTCGCACTACGAAAAATCAACAACCGGTAAGACTAAAGCCTCGCACTACGAAAAAAACCAGGCCGAATACCGCATGCGCATCTTCAACCCGGACGGCTCGGAAGCGGAAATGTGCGGAAACGGCTTGCGCTGTTTCCTGCTTTACCTGGTCCGTAAAGGTCTATCTGAGGCAGAACATTTTATCGCGGTGGAAACGAAAGCCGGCTTGCGCCGGGGAAAAGTGAAGGGGAATTTCGTTACCGCCAGTCTGGGCGAACCCAGGGAACCAACACTATCTTTTCCCCTGGACGTTGACGGAAGACAGTTTACGGCCAATTTCGTCAACACCGGTGTTCCTCATACGATAATCGAGGTTGAAGACCTGGAAAATTTTCCGGTAAAGGAACTGGGACGCAAAATTCGTTTTCACCCTAAATTTGCATCGGCCGGCGCCAACGTTGATTTTGTAAAAATAAAAAATAATCTCATCCTCATCCGAACATACGAACGGGGCGTGGAAGACGAAACGCTCTCCTGCGGGACCGGAACGGCGGCGGCCGGTTTCCTGCTCCGTCAACTCGGTAAAATCCTTCTGCCGGTTAAAGTTCAGGCGGCTTCCGGAGAAATCCTGACCGTCAGCGAACAGGATAAAGAAATATTTATCGCCGGAGAGGTACGCATCGTCTATGAAGGCACCCTTCCCGGTTGAACCTTTACCGACCGGGTTAGTTTTCTTTATTTTTGGAATCTTACTCGCCGGAATAGTTCCCCAAAATCCGTATCTCTTCTTTTATCTAGCCGCATTATCGCTGTTAGCGTTCGCCGCGACCATTCGCCGAAAAGAAGCCGTTGCTTCTTTCCTCCTCCTGCTTTGTTTTCTCTTTTTCGGCATCAGCCACACCCAGCGCTACCGGAACATCCCGCCTTCCGATATTAACCGGTTTCAGACCAAAGGACCAATGCTCATCCAGGGAACGGTGGTTAACAACCCGGCGGAAGAAAATGGAAGAGCGCTGGTGCGTCTGGAAAAAATCATAGAACCAATCAGCATCTGGCCGGTCAGCGGAAACCTGCTTCTGGTCTTTAAGGGTGGGTCCGTGCCACTCTACTACGGAGACCGAATAAGGGCGAGGGTGGTCGTGGAAAAACCGATAGCGGAAAATGATTTTGATTACCCGGCCTATCTTGCCCGCCAGCGTATCTATGCGGTCGCCTATCCCAAAAACGCCGACCTGTCCGTTTTCGGCACGGAACAACTTTCCCGGGTTCTTTCCTTTTCGTTCCGGCTGAGAGCGCACCTGAAAAATAGACTGGCCCGGGCCGTGCCGGAAGAACCGCAAGCCGTCATCCTGGAAGCGATGTCATTCGGCCTGCGCCAGCCGAAAGCGGTTGTAAAAGAACCTTTCCGCAAAATTGGAACCTACCACCTTTTAGTTGTATCCGGTTTCAACGTCGCTTTCTTTCTGCTCTTCCTGCACCTTATCCTGTCGCCTTTTCCGCTGCACCCGCGGCTGCGCGCCGCCTGCTGTCTTCCCGCCATCTTCCTTTTTACTCTGGCCTGCGGCCTGGCTGCGCCGGTGGTGCGCGCCGGTCTGATGGCCGGATTTTACTACCTGGGCAAAGTCCTGAACCGTCCGAGCAAACCGATTTACGCCCTCTGTTTTGCCGCCTTTCTCCTGCTTTTGGTCAACCCCCATTCCCTGCTCAACGCCGGATGGCAGTTGACCTTCGGCATCACCCTGGGTCTCATTGCCGGAGCAGACCGGGTAAGCGGCTACTTCCCGTTCTTCCCAAATTGGCTGGCAACCGGCTTGGCGGCCGCAATCATCGGTCAGTTAGCAAGTATCCCGCTGGTTGCTTTCCACTTCGGCAACATTCAGGTTCTGGGTGTTTTCACCAATCTTTTTTTCGTACCGTTCTCCGCTTTAATCGTCTTTGAAACTTTTCTGGTCATTCTGCCGGGCATCGCCGGCGCCATTTTCGGTCCGGCCGCTCTTTTTCTTTCAACCACCTTTTATTACCTTACCCGGTCAATCTCCGAACTGCCTTTTATTTCCTTAACGGTCCCAACGGGCAGATACTACTATTTTCTCGGTTATATACCACTGGCGGTTTTGCTGATTTTCGGGCGGAAAAGAACAAGCAGGGAAAAAACGTAGGGGCGCGATTCATCGCGCCCGCGGGTTCAATAAATTGAACCCCTACAAATAGATTCCCGCCTAATATCCGCGGAAATGACAAAATGAGGGCGCTACGCCGGGGACTGGGGAGGAGCAGACAACTTGCTTTTAACGGTTTCCGCAAGTTTTTGAAAAGTAGCCGGTTCGGAAACAGCCAGGTCCGCCAGAACTTTACGGTCAAGCAGAATTCCGGCTTCTTTCAAGCCGTGAATGAAGTGGCGATAAGAAAGACCATGCTCTCGTGCCGCAGCGTTGATATTGACAATCCACAATGAACGAAAATCACGCTTCCGTATCCGGCGTCCGCGCCAGGCATAATCCAGACTCTTCTCCGAAAACTGCTTGGCAAACTGGTACCATTTAGAACGAGCCTGACGAAAACCCTTGGCACGCTTCAACACCTTCTTGTGCCGTTGACGTGCCGCCGGATTATTGGTACTCCTAGGCATAAGGCATCAACCTCCTGATTGATTTAGCATCGGAACCCGAAACCAGAACGGTTTTGCGCAGTCTGGCTTTTCGCTTACGCTTTTTACCCGAAAGAAGATGGCTGGCATACGCCTGCGCCCGTTTGACCTTTCCGGTACCGGTTCTTTTTAGTCTTTTGGCCGCGCTCTTTCTCGTTTTAGCTTTAGGCATTTTATTTTTTCTTTAAAGTGCACTACGTTCGGGAGGGGACATAGCCCCTCCCCTACATTTACAGATACAGATGACAGGCGGGACGCCTGTCCTACTACTCGCCTTATAGTTTTTCTTCAAGCGAGGTTTGTCTCTTTTGCTACACTTCGTAAAGCGGCAGTGCAAAATAAGCAAAATGAGGAGATGAGTAGCCGGGGCTCGCCAGTTGTTTTGGCGAGAACACGGCGAGGCTCGTCTACGAATTGCGTAAATTTTGCCTGACGCGGCGCGTGTGTAGCAAAAGAGACAACCGAGCGCTATATATTTTACACCGGCCGCATAATTATGTCAATTGCGCCGCCTTCAAACCTCGAACTTCTCTCCACCACCGCAACCTCGGCTAATTCTTTGGTAAGCCGGTCCAGAATTTCACGTCCCCTTTCGGGGTGGATATTCTGGCGGCCGCGAAACCGCACCAAAACTTTAACCCGGTTGCCTGCCTTTATAAATTCTCTGATGTGCTCTTTCTTAAACGTGTAATCGTGTTCGCTGATTACCGGGGAAAACCTGATTTCCTTCTGTTCCACGGCCCGATGCTTCTTGCGCTGTTCGCGTTCCTTCTTCTCCTGCTCGTATTTATACTTGTGAAAATCAATTATCCGGCAGACCGGCGGAACTGATTGAGCCACAACCTCCACCAGGTCAAGACCGACCGCTTTCGCGCGCGCCAGCGCATCCTCGCGCTTTACCACGCCGGCGGCATTGCCGGCCTCGTCAATTAACCGTAATTCCTTTGCGTTAATCTGGTAATTTACCCTGATAAATCTTTTTGCCGGTCTGTGCACAAACTTTCTGCCTGGAATTATGTCGCACCTCCTGTTTGATTACAAAACTCCTTTAATTTAGCAAACAGTTCTTCTCTGGATATCACGCCCTGCTCGCCTTTTCCGTGCTGCCGTAAAGAAACTGTGCCTGCTTCCTGCTCCCGTTTTCCCAAAATCGCCAGAAAGGGAATTTTTTCCAGCTCCGCCCGTCTGATTTTTTTGGAAATTTTTTCGTCCGAGTTATCAATCATAACCCGAAACCCGTCTTTCGTCAAGCGCTCAAATACTTTTTGAGCGTAATCAGATTCCTTTTCCGTAATCGGCAGAACAGCCAACTGCACCGGCGCCAGCCAGAACGGAAAAGCGCCTTTGTAATGTTCAACTAACACTCCGAAAAACCTCTCCAGGGAACCCAACAAGGCCCGGTGAATCATAATCGGTTGTTCTTCTTTTCCTTCAGAATTAATAAAGGAAAGACCGAAACGTTCCGGCAGATTGAAGTCAACCTGGATGGTTGAACACTGCCAGGAACGGCCTAACGCATCTTTGATCTTAATGTCGATTTTGGGCCCGTAAAAAACGCCTTCGCCGGGGTCAACCCGGTAGGCAATACCGACCGCTTCCACGCCTTTTTTAAGAGCGTCTGTGGCCCGCTCCCAATTTCCTTCAGAACCGACAAATTTTTCCGGACGGGTACTCAAAAAAATCTCAAATTCCGCAAAACCGAACGTCCTTAATACGTCCAGGGCAAAAGAGACCGCATCCTTAATCTCCTTATCCAGGTCTTCGGGACGGCAAAAGATGTGGGCGTCATCCTGGGTGAACCCCCGCACCCGCAGGAGACCGTGCAACACCCCGCTCTTCTCCAGACGATAGACGGTACCCATCTCCGCCCATCTCAACGGCAGTTCCCGGTAACTGCGGAGACGGTTCTTGTAGATCAGGATGTGGCCGGGACAATTCATCGGCTTCACCAACAGACGCCGATTTTCCGTCTCCAGGGCCGGAAATATGTACTGCCGGTAAAAATCAAGATGCCCGGAAACCTGCCAGAGGTGTTCATCAGATAAGTGGGGAGTATAGAGAATCTGGTAACCGCGCTTCTGCTGTTCGTGAATCAAATACTCTTCCATAATGTGCCGGACCGCAGCGCCCTTAGGATGCCAGAAAACCAAACCTGGTCCGGCTTCATCCTGAAAACTGTAAAGGTCAAGTTCCACGCCCAACCGGCGGTGGTCCCGCTCCTTTATCTCTTTTAAACGCTCCAGGTATTCATCCAGAGCGGCCTGGTCGGGAAACGAAATCCCGTAAATGCGCTGCATACTCTCCCGCTTTTCATCGGCCCGCCAGTAACTGGCTGCCACGGAAAGGAGGGTGAGCGCTTTGACTTTTCCGGTTGATTCCAAATGAGGACCGGCGCATAAATCAATAAACTCGCCCTGGCGATAAAAGGTAACCTTATCCCCGGGAAGTTCCTTTATGATTTCCAATTTGAAATTCTCGCCGGTTTTTCGGAAAAATTCTTCTGCCTCGCTCTTATCCCTCTCCTCCCGTACCATCGGCAGGCCTGCCGCCGCAATCTCCTTCATCCTGACTTCAATCCGCTTCAGGTCTTCCGGCGTGAACGGCTGCAACCGGTAAAAATCATAGTAAAAACCGTTTTCAATCGCCGGGCCGGTCCCTAATTTCACTTCCGGATATAGGTCCTTAACCGCGTGGGCCAGAATGTGGCTGGTTGTATGCCAGAATGGCTGCAGGTCTTCTATTTTTTCGTTCATAAAGTTTTGCATTTCTTAAAAACACGCTTGTAAATGTAATCCTGGTGGCGCAAAAAATAGTTCGGGTTAAAAAGAGCGTCTACCTCAGTCGGTTTCAAATACTTCTTCACGTTCAAATCGCTCTTTAACTTCTGCTGGAAATCGCCTTTTTCCCTTAAAACAGCGAACGCATTTTGCTGGACCAGTTTGTAAGCATCCGGCCGGCTGAGTCCCTTACCGACCAGCGCCGAAAGAATGCGCTGAGAATAAATAAGGCCACCGGTAAGATTAAGGTTTTCCTTAATTCGGTCCAGGTCCACCCTCAAGCCCGAAAAAATCTTTATCGCCAGGTGAATCATGTAATCCAGCAGGATGGCGCTGTCCGGCAGGATAACCCGCTCGGCCGAGGAATGACTGATATCGCGTTCGTGCCAGAGCGCTACGTTTTCCAGAGCGACCGTTGCGTTTGCCCTTAAGATGCGAGCCAGGCCGCAGATACGTTCGGAGAGAATCGGGTTCCGCTTGTGGGGCATCGCCGAAGAACCCTTCTGTCCGACTCCGAAAGGTTCGGCCGCCTCCGCCACTTCGGTCCGCTGCAGGTGCCTTATTTCCAGGGCAAACCGCTCCAGGGAGGCGCCAACCACCGCAATCTGGCAGATATATTCTGCGTAACGGTCCCGGGATACCACCTGGGTTGCCGCCGGTTCCGGCCGCAATTTCAATTTGCGGCAGACATACTCTTCCACCTCAGGTGACAGGTGGGCAAAAGTGCCGACTGCGCCGCTAATCTTGCCTACCGAAATCTCCTCCCGCACTCGTTCCAGACGTTCCAGCGACCGTTCAACCTCGGCGTAAAAACCACAGAACTTTAAACCCAAACTAATCGGCTCCGCGTGAATTCCGTGAGTGCGTCCCATCTGAATAGTGTCTTTATATAAGGAGGCATTCAGCGAAAAGACGTCTTTTAACTCCGCCAGGCCGTCAATTAAAACAGAGGCGGACTCTTTCAAAAGAAGCGCGTTGGCCGTATCCAGAAGGTCGGAAGAAGTCAAACCCAGATGAAAGTAGGCTGAAAGCGGCCCGATCTTCTCGGAAACCGTTTCAATGAATGCAACCACGTCGTGGTGGGTCTCCTTTTCCAGTTCCGTAATCCGGTTTACTTCAAAGCCGGCTTTCTTCCTGATCTCTTTGGCGGCTTTCACCGGAACCCGGCCCAGCGAACACCAGGCATCCACGACCGCCAGTTCAATATCCAGCCAGGTCTGAAATTTCTTCTCCTCGCTCCACAAATCCTGCATTTGCGGCCGACTGTACCGTTCAATCATAGTAATTTGTCATTGCGAAGCGCATTGTGCTGAAGCAATCTCAAACCTTGAAAACGGGATTGCTTCGCAAACCTCGCTCGCAATGACTGTTAATGTTTGTATATCCGATTTACCCGGGAGCCAATCCGGCTCAAAATTTCATGCGGAACCGTACTGGCCCAGCCGGCAACCTCTTCCACCCGAATTTCCTCTTTCCGCTGACAACCAATTAGAATAACCTCGTCGCCGACCACAGCAGCGCCAACTTCCGAAATATCCACCATCGTCATATCCATACAGATATTTCCAATCACCGGACAGCGCTTCCCGGCAATCAGGACCGACGCCTTACGGGAGAGGTTCCGGCCGTATCCGTCCGCATACCCGACGGAAACGGTGGCCACCCTCGTCTTCTTCTTCGCTTGAAAGATGCGTCCGTAACTTATCGTTTCACCCCGGTCAATCTCTTTCCGGAAAACAATTCTGCCCCCCAAGGTAACAACCGGCTTCAGCAAAGATTTATAGGGAGACCCGGTGGGGCTGAAAGGAAAAGACCCGTAAAGGGCTAAGCCAACACGAACAAGGTCAAAATAACTTTCCGGATAATTAAAGACGGCCGCGGAATTGGCTGCGTGGCGCACCACCCTGCCCTCCCCCCCGAAATGAGACACCATTCTTTTATCCCTCTCCCCGGCGGGGAGAGGCAAGGTGAGGGGGGTAGTAACTTCCCGGAAGGTCTCTATCTGTTTAAGCGTAAAATCGTTCCTGGTCTCCGCAACCGGGAAATGGGTAAAGATGCCGGAAATTCTTATACCAGGAAGATTCCGGCACCAACAATAAAATTGCGGCAGTTCCTTCGAGTTTACTCCGAGCCGGCCCATGCCGGTATCAACCTTCAGATGAACAGCGGCTTCTTTTTTCAGTCTTAATGCAAGCGCGGAAATTTTACGAACCGATTTCCGATCAGCAACGGTAAACTCCAGTCCGTTTTTCAAGCCGTCTTCAAATTCCTCTTCCGGAGCCAGCCCCAACACTAGAATCCTTTTTTTGATTCCAACCCGCCGCAGTTCCACGCCTTCGGAAACAATAGCCACGCCAAACATCCCGGCGTCTTTTTCTACAAAAGGAGCTATGGTGGAGGCGCCTAATCCGTAGGCGTTGGCTTTAACGCAGGCTAAAACGCGGGCCGGAGCAACTATCTTGCGGATAGCGTTCAAATTGGCTCTGATCGCGGCAATGTCTATCTCTGCCCAGGCCCTGCTTTTTTCCATAAACCTTAATCCGCGCGCCTGGGGCGACTTGAACGCCCAACCTACGGGTTCGAAGCCCGGCGCTCTATCCAATTGAGCTACAGGCGCCTATTTAGGTCTGTTTCGGTTCTTCTTTTTTCTCTTCTTTCTTCTCTTCTTTTTCCGTTTCTTTCTTTTCAGCCATCCGGTCTTTAATGTCGCTGATGCCGGAGGCAATCGCCACCAGGCCGCCTAAAACCAAGAGAACAACCAAACCGCCGCCGATAAACCATAAAGTGGCCTTTCCCAGGGGGCCCGGACCAGCCAGCAGATAACCAACCACAATCGCCACAATTCCACCAATTAACGCCCACATATTCCCTCCTTTAAAGTAGTCGCCCGGCTTGCCGGGCTCTTTTAATAGAGCCAACCAAGGTTGGCGACTACAAGATTAAAACACGGTTGATACTATACCATATCTAAAAAAAATGCGTCAAGCCGCACACTTGCCGCAAAGACCGGATTTAAGATACAATAAACGAAATGCGGAAAAAATATATCCTGATAATTGTAACTGTCTTTTTGGGCGGACTTCTTCTTTTTCTTTTGGCGATGGGCATCTTTTTGCCTTCCCACGCCAAAACGGAAACGGTCCGCATCGCGCCGGAAATGACCCTGATGGAAATCACAAACCATCTCTCCCGGAAAGGACTGCTCCGGGCACCCCGTCTCTTTATTTTCGTCACAAAAATTTCCGGAAAAGAGAGGAAACTCAAAGCCGGTCTTTACGAATTTCCCCTCCAGAGCAGACCCTTCCAGGCGCTGCGAAAACTGGTTCGCGGGGAAACGGCTGTAGTCCGGATAACCATACCGGAAGGCTGGAGCGCCAGAGAAATTGGCAACTTACTGGAAAGTAAAGAACTCTGCACTCAAAAAGAATTTTTGTCGGTGACGCTGGAAAAAAAGATGGAGGGGTTTCTCTTTCCCAACACCTATCTCATCTCGTCGGAATTCTCCGCGGCAAAGATTGCCCTGACCTTGGTAGATGGTTTTAACAGCATCTGGAAACCGGAGTGGGACTTGCAGGCGAAACGGGTGGGATTATCCCAAAAGGACGTGGTAACCCTATCTTCCATCATTGAACGCGAGGCACAGGTCAATGCGGAAAAATCGGTCATCAGTTCCGTATTTCACAACCGTCTCCGACGAAAAATGCAGTTGGAAGCCGACCCGACTATCCTCTACGCACTGGGCTCCTGGAGCACACGCCTGACCCGTGACCTGCTGAGAACAAAATCTCCGTACAACACCTACCTGCACCGGGGCTTGCCGCCCGGACCAATCTGCAATCCGGGCGAACAATCAATCAAAGCAGCTCTCTATCCGGCCCGGACCGATTACCTCTTTTTTGTTGCCGTCGGAGACGGCACCCACGTCTTTTCCCGCACCAGCGCCGGTCATAATGCCGCAATCAGGGAAATCAAACTGCGTAAAGCAACCCAGGTTGACACATGGAAGTCCCCCTGACAAGGGAGATTTAGGGGGTTTTGGAAGTCCCCCTGACAAGGGGGATTTAGGGGGTTTACTCTACCGTAACGCTCTTCGCCAGATTGCGGGGTTGGTCCACGTTACATCCCCGCCGCACCGCGATATAATAAGCCAGAAGCTGCAGGGGTAAAACGGTTAGAAACGGATTGAGCGGGTCTACGGTGCGGGGAATATAAATCAGGCTGTCGGCCTTTTCCTTCATCTGACAGTCTCCGGTGGTAACTACCGCAATGACTTCACCCCCGCGCGCCTTAACTTCCTCCACGTTAAGAAGTACCCGGGAATAAGTCCGGTCGTTGGGCGCGATCACCACCGCCGGCATGTTCCAGTCAATCAGCGCAATCGGACCGTGCTTCATCTCGGCGGCCGGCAGTCCTTCCGCGTGAATATAGGAAATCTCCTTCAGTTTCAGGGCGCCTTCCAGCGCAATCGGATAATTATAGCCGCGTCCCAGGTAGAGTGCATTAGACGTGCGAAAATACCGGGCCGCGCTTTCCTCCGTCTGGCTTGCCTCCTTCATAATTATTTCCATCTTCTCCGGAATCCGGAAGAGCTGGGCCAAAAATTGATGACACTGTTTTCCGGTCAACTCCCCTTTCAGTTGCGCTATCTTCAACCCCAGAAGATAAAGAACGGCTAACTGGCTGGTGAAGGCCTTGGTTGAGGCAACGCCGATTTCCGGACCCGCCTCGGTCAGAATCACGCCTTCACTCTGCCGGCAGATGGAACTGTCCGGAACGTTGCAAACCGCAAAAACCCGTATCTTTTCCCGGCAAGCCTTTTTGAGGGCGCCCAGCGTATCGGCTGTTTCGCCGGACTGGCTGATAACCAGCAGGATGTCATCAGAGGTCAGAACCGTTTTCCGGTACCGGAATTCCGCCGCGTTTTCAATTTCAACCGGCACCGAGGCATACTCTTCCAGAAAATATTTGGCAATCAGTCCGGCGTGCCAGGAAGTTCCGCAGGCCGCGATGACGATTCGCTTCACTTTTTTCAGCTGCCGGTCGGAAAGATTTAGTTCCGGAAACTGAATCTTACGGTCCGCATCAACGTAACACCGAAAAAGATTTCTCAGAACAAGCGGCTGCTCGTAAATCTCCTTGAGCATATAATGGCCGAACTTCCCTCTTTCGGAAGCAGAGGCCTGATAGTTTACTTTGTGAACTTCTGCGGGACAGGAACGGCCGGTCTTCACATTGAAAAGTTCAAACCCGTCCCGCCGCAAAAAGCCGGCCTGACCGTCCTGAAGGATAGTTACCAAACGGGTGTGAGAAAGAAGGGCCGGAATGTCGGAAGAGAGAAAATAACCGTCTTCCGAAGAACCGATAATGAGCGGGCTGCCGTGCCGGGCCACCAGTATCCGGTCCGGGTAGTCAACCGAAAGAATCGCCATTCCGTAACTGCCTTTAACTAATTTCAGGGCCCGGCGCAGCGCCTCCGCCGTAAAACCAAAATCCCTGACCGTTTCCTCAAGCAGGTGCGGCAGAACTTCGGTGTCGGTCTCAGAACAGAAGCAATGGCCGCGGGCCTTCAGGTCTTCCCGCAACTGCTGAAAATTATCAATCGTGCCGTTGTGCACCACGGCAATCCGGCCGCGGCAATCCAAATGGGGATGGCTGTTAACGTAATTGGGGGCGCCGTGGGTGGCCCACCGGGTATGGCCAATGCCAACGGATGCGCCATTCTCCTTCACGCGGCGCGCCAGGTCCGCAACCTTACCCTGACACTTTTCGACCAACAGGCCTTTTTCGTTAATCAGAGCCACGCCGGCAGAATCATACCCCCGGTACTCCAGGTCGGACAGTCCTTTAAGAATAAAAGGCAGCGCCTTTTTCTGGCCTATGTAACCGAATATCCCGCACATATTAACATACCCCTCAATGGTTAAATCACAAAAACTGTAGGGGCTCGATTCATCGAGCCC
>JAHJUB010000039.1 GCA_018829455.1 Candidatus Omnitrophota bacterium | reverse complement strand
CGTCAAAGATTATTAATGGCTTTCGGGAAACAACCTGCAGCCGACCCGGCCAGGAAATATCCTTCAGCGCCGAGCGTAAAACCCCCTCCTTTACTTCTACCCCGGCCGCCTGCAGGGCAAGGCAGGCAACCGCCGCATTCTCAACCTGGAAGTGTCCAGGCAGTCCGATGGTGAGATTGGAAATGGCACAGCCATCCCGGCCCACCAAAAAAAACGGCGCCTTCTTCTCAGCAGCCCTGGCCTTAATTACCCGCAAAACCGCCAAACTCTGTTTTGCCGAAACGATTGGCCGACCTTCCTTGATGATGCCGGCCTTTTCTCCGGCTATCGCCGTTAGGGTCTTGCCGAGAAAGCGGCAGTGGTCCAAGCCAATCGGCGTAATTATTGAAATTAAAGGGTTTAACAGGTTGGTCGCATCCAGCCGGCCGCCCATGCCGACTTCAATTACGGCGTAGTCAATATTTTTGCGGCTGAAGTAAAGAAATGCGGCCGCGGTTATCGTTTCAAAATAGGTCGGGCTGTGGGACAGAAACTTAGATAAGTCTGTAATGACCGGTTCAATCTCGGTAATCAGGGAGGCAAAATCGGCCCGGCTAATCAATTGGTTGTCAACCTGAATTCGTTCCCGGGTATCCAGCAGGTGCGGAGAGGTGTAAAGCCCGGCACAATAACCGGCTTTCAAAAGAATAGTGGCGATGATGCGGGCAGTGGAGCCCTTGCCGTTGGTGCCGGCGATATGGAATGCGGTCAGCCGTCTCTCCGGATTCCCCAGCCGGCCGCAGAGCCGCGTCATATTGTCCAGGCCCAGCCGGATGCCGAAGCGCTCGCGACTCTCCAGAAAATCAACCGCCTGTCTGTAAGTCATTTTAATGCAGTATCGTAGCGCGACCCTTTTAGGGTCGCCTATTTTTCATTCAGCGCAAAAATAATCAATTCCAAGCCGATGCGGCCGTCCAGACTGCCCTGGCGGAACTTCTTGTCAATCTCGTAGAGTCGTTCAAAGAGCGCGGCGTCTTTCCGGGTCATCCGTCCCTGCAAACGCTCCACCCGGTTGCGCAGGTACCAGGTAAAGATGCCGAAAAACCGGTAGAAATCCCGCACATCACCATACTGGTGGTCCAGAATCTTCAGGGCCTTGGCCAGGTTCCGGCTGCGCAAGGCGTTGGTGATCCCGAAATTGTCCTCAAACTCCATCTCCTCCCCAACGAAGAAGAGTTGAATCTGGTGCCTGGGGAACTTGCCGGCATACGACTTCCAACCATTCCGGTCAACCTGGAAAAGGAAGATTAAGAATGCAAACGGACCCGGCTTTTTCAGGTAAGCAAACAGAACCTCTTTGTCCTCCTTCTTTAACTTTTCCGCCCTTCGTATCAGGATGCAGTGGCGGCCCCCGGAAAACGGCGGCGTCTGGCATGCGGAAATAATACGCTCGGCGCTTGCCTCATCCCCGTAAAATACTGATTCGTTAAACGGGTTTGAGCCCGCCGGAAAGGCAGCGGCTTTCAATTCGGCTATCTTCTTGTCCGCCGCTTTAACGTTTTGGAAGGCAATCAGGTAAAAAGGCAGAATAAATGGGGACACCATACTATTTTTAGTATTTTTATTCATTTCTAATTTTTAATAAAAATAGTATGGTGTCCCCATTTATTCACGGGTTATCCATTCGGTGGCTTTTTTGGCCAAATCAGAGGCCAGCGTCTTTAAGGCAGCGGCTTCGCTCCGGTTGAAGGGACCGGTAAGAAAATAGTTGCTGGAGGAGGTAAGGCTAATACCCCTCTCCCTTGGGGGGAGAGGGGAGGGTGAGGGGGACGAGGGAGCAGGGGTAATATCCATCCGCACCACAACCTCCAGCCGGTACTGATTAACCTCTTTCGGGTCGTCGCTCCGAAAAGAGAGCGGTGCCCTGGTGTAGGAAATTATGGTTCCGGAAAGGAGATAGTCGGCATCCTTCTCTCCGGTAATTGGTATGCCGGAGCGGAGCAACTCCTCGGTAATCGAGTTCGTCAGAGCAACTTCAATGCCCGGCTCCATCGTCCGGTTGGCAAGAACCGGAAAATAGACGGAGAAACCAATTGGCTGCCGGGTCAGGTTCTGGTAGCCGCACCCGGAAAGGAGGAGAAATAAAGCACAGAGGTAGCCGCAGGCTTTAGCCTGCGCTCCAAAAATGCGACGCGGATTGTTGTTCATAACGTAGGGGTCGGATTCATCCGACCCGCGGGCGCCATAAATGGCGCCCCTACAAAATACATCGTTTATTTTATCTTTCCCTTTGCCTTCCGGGCGGCTTCCGTCTCCGGGTATTCTATGACAACCTTCTCAAAATAGACTTTTGCCGCTTTGCGGTTTTTGTTCTTTTCGTAAAACTGCGCCACTTCCAGCACCTTTTCGGCCAGAAGTTCCCTGGTCTGGCCGTACAATCTTTGCGCCCTGTCTTTATCTTTGTTATCCGGATATCTCGCCAGAAATGCGGCCAGGCGCGTGGAACTATTCAGAAGCAGGTCTTCATTATTCTTCTGCTTCCGGTAGAGTTTGAAACCGGCTTCCCCCGCCTTCAATTCTGCGGCCGGGCCATACTGGCTCTCCGGGTAATCCTGGACCAGCCGGTCAAAAGTATCAATCGCTTTCTGGAAATGCCTTTCCCGAAAATGATAATTGCCTAAATCGTAAAGCGCTTTCTCCGCTTCCACCGCGTAAGGCGCGGCGGTCACGGTCCTGGTCAACAAATCAGCCGGGTCACTGCGCAGGAAAGAAAACCAGCCGCTCTGTCTCTTATTCGCAAACTGTCCGCCGATTACAAACTGTTTGCTGACAGCCGTGGTAACCAGGTCCGAGCCAGGATAATTATCAATCACCTTCTGGTAGGACTTAAACGCTTTCTCTTTCTCGCCGGCCATCTGATAAATTTCACCGATACGATACCTGGCTTTCGCCGCATAAGGCGAAGCAGGAAAAACCTCGGTCAACTGCTCCAACTTGCGAATGGCGACAGAGTAATCCTTTTTGGCAACGTACTCGTCAGCCCAGGCATACTGCGCCTCAGGCGTTTCCCTGACCGCTAATTTCGGGTTTATCCACTTCTTGGTTTGCGGAGTCCATTCCCAATACGCCAAAGAGAGAGAAGGCGCCAAAACCAGACCGAACAGTACCATTAGAAAAATAGTTTTTTTCATAGTTTTATGTAACAGGTAAGTTTTCCAAAAAGGTAGTGTAGCCCTTTATGGGCGTAATCTTTACGGGGACAAGCCCCTACACTACATTAACCGCGCCGAGCAAGCTCGGCAACTACAGAACGACGGCGTTTCCACCAGCCCAGAAGCGCGGATAGGCCAACGGCCAGGGGGCCGACCGCAACTCCGCCTCCCCCGCCACCCCCACTCGACGCCGCCGGATTGGCCTCAAAGGTTGCCACAATCGTGTGGTTTGCAATAACCGGCTCAAAGATGTAACTGACGATGGTCCCATTTCCAGTATCTACCGGTGTACCGTCCACCAGCAAACTGGCTAAATGATACCCGGAATTAGGTATAATTGTAAAGGTCTTGTCGGTTCCGGAAGGAACGTAAACCTGGCCTGAAGGACTAATCGTGCCCCCTGAACCGGCTGAGGCGATGATAAGGTAGGGGGGCAAAGGGGGCGAAATCGCATTGAATAGATTGAGCCTCCCTCCGGTCACCGTTTTATTGCTTAGCGATGATAGCTGGTCAACACCGGCAAGAATCCGGTTGATCCGGTCAGACACGCCTTCGGTTGGGTATTTGGCAGATAACAGGGCAACTGCGCCGGTCACGTGCGGAGCGGACATGGAAGTGCCATTATCGTAGTCGTAATTGTCTGAACCGACGCTGACACCAACACCGACATCATCAATATAAACACCGTCGTATCTATTGGTGTCGTCGGTGGATAAATGAAACCGGAACCGGAATTGCGCTGTCCGGTATGCGGAAGGTATATAATAAGCATAAACGTGCCAGACCGGATTTTGTCCGGTTAGTGAAGATATGGCACCCCAGGTTGCGCCGCCATCTTTTGATAGTTCAACAAAAAGAAGATCGTAGCCATCCTCCAAAGCCACGAATGCCCGGAAGCCAAGGCGGATATCCTGACCCGCGGTTTCGGAAAGGTCGATATTATTTTTTACTTCCAAATAGGAATTGGTGTCATCTAAATAATTTTTGTTGGGAGGAGGGCCGGGACTGTCGCTCCAGGCATAATCCGGACTGTAACTCTTCTCGGCCGTTATCGCCCAACTGTTATTACTAATGCCGCCGGTGGTCCAGTTGCCGCCGCCGCTTTCCATATCGTCAAAAAACAGGTCGCCAATTGCCGGCGGAATATAGCCGCCACCGGGCAGTGTGCTCAAAATATTGGCGCCCGGCGCACCCAAATCTACGGACTTGGGCCCATAATTGGAAAACGAGGCCAGGTTGTCATTCTGGTTGGTGGCCGCAACCGAAATAATATTGGGCAGATTGTACGAGGCCGGATAGAATGGCGTAGTGTCATTGTTGGACGCGGAATTACCGGCCGCAGCCACAAAGATGATGCCGGCGTTACCGGCCGCCGAGATGACTTCATACAACGGGTCGTTGTTGGCGCCGCCGCCTCCGCCCCAGGAGGCGTTTATGGCCACCACGTTGACACCGTGGTTTGTTTTTCTGTCCACCGCATATTCAATACAGGTAATCGCATCCGCATCCGTGCCGTAGCCGTCGGCATCCAGGAATTTACAGGCCATAATTCCGGCGGTCCAGTTGACTCCGGTAATCCCGAGGCCGTTGTTTCCAACCGCGCCGACGGTGCCGGAGATATGGGTGCCGTGGCCGTTGTCGTCCATTGGGTCGCCGGTCCCGGCAAAAGCGTTTATGCCGTAGGTATCGTCTGTGTAGAGGTGGCTTAAGGAATCGCTGAAAGTATCAGGAGCCGGGTTCACCCACATATTGCCCGCCAGGTCCTGATGAGTGTAATCTACGCCGGTATCAACAACAGCCACAACCACGTCGGCAGAACCGGTACTGATATCCCAGGTTTCAGGCGCATCAATGTCCGCATCAAGTGTTCCGGAAATACCATTTACGGTCTGACCTGTATTGTTTAGGCCCCAGAGTTGGTCAAATGAATGGTCGTTGGGAATGGCGCAGATTCTCCTGATATAATTAGGTGAAACAGATTCCACGCCGGGGTCGTTTTCCAGGACCGATATCATTTGCTGTGTAGTCAACCGGTCAGACTTCAAAAGCAGGTAAGGTTGTCCCTTTCTCCGGGATAGTATTTTGAATTCTCTCACCGGTCTCATGACGTAAGAAGACGCAATGCTTCCTGCCGTCATTGCGGCGACGTCTTTTTTGAACTTGACGATAACCTCGCCTTCCCGGTAAATCGGCTGCTCAAAACCCAAGCCCTTATCTGCCTGCTCCGGCTGGTAACGACCGTAGGCAGGGTAAGCCGTAAACAAGATTGCAAAGATAAAGAGGGCTGTTGATAAAAAAAAGGATTTGTTCTTCATAGAAGGGTTATATCCCCCCTGACAAGGGGGGCGAGGGGGGTTGCATCCCCGCCCGTGTTGGGAGGGGACTCCCCCCCCTGACAAGGGGGGCAAGGGGGGTTAGTTACAGCCCCTCCCCTACATTACCGCCTTAACCAGCCAAACCAGCGGACGCAAAGCGCCCCGCACGATGAAGCAGTAGATTGGCCTGGGCCGGATGTACTCCGCCGCAGTCGGGGAATAACGGTAGTAGAAACGGACAAAGGCCTTGCCCCAGCCCCGGGTCAAAAGGAACCGGTCCCGGAACCGCCTTAAAGCAACCACCTCTTTTGCCATCGGGGTGCCGAAGGCCGCGGTCGCGATGAAACACCCTCCGGTGCCGGTGCCGCTGCCGCCGAGGGTAGAGATGACTTCCGCGGTTACCGTATTGGAATAATCGGAATACGCGGCGCTGCTTCCTGAACCTTGGTAGGCCCGGACCCGATAATTATAGTAAGTTGTCTCCCTCAGCATGCTGTCGGTAAAGGCGCGGTCGGTATAACTACCAAAAACGTCGTTCGGGTGCGCCGCGTATGCAACACCAATAACTGCATACGCAGAATCCAGGTCGCTCTCTTTCTTCCGTTCAATATAAAACCCGTCTTCCCAATATCCGGTCTCAACCTTGTTCCCGTCGGGCCAATCCCACTCCAGGTACACGTTCATTATGCCGCCGGCTGCTTCTAAATTTTGGGGTTTACGGAAAAAAGCGGAGAAGAAGACCGTAATGGTATTGGAAACCGTTCCTCCGTCTAAGACCGTTACCCGGTATTGGTAGGTGTTATTCATTACCAGGCCCGTGGTATCGGTGTACTGATAGGTGTAGGGTCCAATCGTGACCAGTTTCGGGTT
>JAHJUB010000038.1 GCA_018829455.1 Candidatus Omnitrophota bacterium | reverse complement strand
GGTATCGATTAAACGTTTTTTTCTCATAAAGTTTTTATACCATTTTCAAAGAACAAATGCAAATACAGTTTTATCTTGATAGTTCAAGCGTTTTTAAAGAAATTGGCTCTCTTTTTACCCACTTGATAGGGAGATGAGCCTAAATCGAACGATCGCGGTTACCTTTTTTCCATTCCGTTTCTCCCTCAAAAATTAACGTAAGAATTCAATATATTCCGGGGTTAGGGGTTGTTAAACAGTAAAGTTGACTATTTGGAGTCCCAGATTTGAGTTCAGTGCAAGGCGCGACGAAGGTTCTGTGCCCACTGCGGCACACAACCGAGGAGCAACGCCGCAATGACCCAAAGATGGGACTCCCCGAAGGGCCGGGTGCTTTTGGGCTGCGACTGCGTCTCTCATTGCTTCCGTATCTTTCGCTACACAATCTTCTTCGCTCCTTGTCTCGCTCCAAAATCGCCTTTGGCAAATAGTCAATTTTACTGTTTAACAACCCCTTGTGGTAAAATATCAATTTGGTGGAATATAATAACAGATCCGGGGTGTAAATTGGAAAAGATACTCAGCGCCGAGCCGAAAGATTACGAAGAGATTCAGCGGTTTCTAGAAGACGCTTACGGCCATAGTTACAACTATTTTCCGAATGCCTACCCGACGGTCTGGCGGAAAGAGACAACCGACTACCGCCATACCTATCTGATTCGGGAAGAAAAAAAGATTGTTAGCCTGGTCCGCCTCTTTCCGCTTGATTTAATCCTGGGTCCGATTTCAGTCAAAGCAGCCGGCATCGGCGGCGTTGCCAGCTCACCTTCGGCGCGAGGCAAGGGCTATATGAACCAACTGATGAAGTACGCTGCCGCCAGAATGAAAGAAGAAGGTTTTCCCATCTCCGTCCTCGGGGGAGACCGGCACCGCTACCAGGCTTTTGGTTATGAAAACGCCGGAAAAACCCTGAACCTCACCATAACCCAACGCGGTTTCCGGAAGGCCGGCCTAAAATCCATCATTCCGGAGAGGTATCAAGGTGAGAAAGACCTCCTGACCAAAATCATTACTTCTTACGAAAACCACCCCTACCGGAAAGTGAGAACGAAAGAGGAATACGTATCTCTATATCAAAAACCGGGTCTGCTGCTCTTCTGCGCAGACAATGGCTGCGATTTCGGTTACCTGGTTCTTTCCGATAAGTCTGGCCGTAACAGCTGCGTGGAATTCGGCGGCAACTCCGTAACGATTCTGGGCATCGCCGGGTACGCAATGGAGCGTTTCGGCCTTTCTTCTCTAAACTTTTTCTTTCCGGAGAAATCAATTATCCCGGAACCGATTTTGCAGGCGGCCTCGGAATGGAACATCACTTCCTCAACGATGTTAAAAATCGTTGACCTGGAAAATACCGTATCCCTGTTTACGGCCCAGTCCGAAAAAGGAAAAATTCCGGATATCTACTCCCTGAAAACCCTTACGGAAACGGAACAGGTCTCCGCGCTCTTCGGTACCTTTCCGGGGAGTCCTTTTAATATCTTTCTCTGGCCGTTGGACCATATCTAAGGTAGGGGGCGCACTACGTATGGATTCCCGCCTACTATCCGCGGGAATGACAAGATTTTCGTACATTTTTTTGGAAATAATTACAGGAGGAAATTATGGTTAATTTCAAAAAACTGAAACAGTTCATGGAAATTCCGGAAACCGCGGAAATGCTATTGAGCCGGCCGGAAAAAGAGACCACCCTTTCAATCAACCTTAAGGTCGGCCCAAACAAACTGCTCAACTACAGCGGATACGTGGTCTATCATAATTCCGTGCTGGGCCCGGCCAAAGGCGGCGTGCGCTTTGCCGTCAACGTCACCCTGGCCGAAACCAGAACCCTGGCCGAACTGATGACCCATAAATGCGCGCTGATGGGCTTGCCGTTTGGGGGCGGGAAGTCCGCCATCGCCTTTGACCCGAAAAGCATCTCGGAGTTTGAACGACGCACCCTCATCAAAGAATACGCCCACATGCTCCGGGATGAGCTGGCCGCCGGCGCCTACATACCGGCGCCGGATCTGGGCTCCACCCCCTCGGATATGGCGATAATTTACGGGGAGACCCACCGACCGGAGTCGGTAACCGGCAAGCCGCCCCGCTTAGGAGGCCTGCCGGGCCGGCGGGAAGCAACCGGAAGGGGCGTCTCAACCGTTACCGCCTCTGCCTGCCGCCAGATTCTGGGAAAAGAGGTCAAAGATGTCACAATCGCCATCCAGGGCTGCGGCAATGTAGGCAGTCATACCGCTTCATTTCTTTTTGAAAAAGGCGCCAAAATCACGGCGCTCAGCGACGTCTCCGGAGGCCTCTACTCGCCAGACGGATTACCGGTTACCCAAATCCTGGATTTTATCCGGCAGGGCAAACTCATTTCAGAGTATCCGGCCGACAACCTGCAAAAAATAGAGAATGAAGCGCTCCTAAAACTACCGGTGGAGATTCTGATTCCGGCGGCCGTGGAAGACGTTTTAACCAAAGACAACGCAAACAAGGTTGCCACCAAACTAATTGTGGAAGCCGCCAACGGACCAATCACCGCGGAAGCCGATGAAATCTTCAACCGAAAAGGCATCCCGGTAATACCGGACATCCTGGCCAACAGCGGAGGTGTAGTTGCTTCTTACGTGGAATGGCGCAACGCCAAGAGCGGCAACCAGACGTCTGCGGAAGAGGTTTACCAGTTTATTGACTCTAAGGTGGAACCGGCTTTCGTAGAAGTTCTGCGTCTGACCAAAGAGCGCAAGGCCGATTTCCGGAATGCCGCTTACATCCTTTCGGTATCGGAACTGGTGGCGGCGATGAAAGAACGTTCCTGGATTTAGGAGGTATTATGCGTTGGAGCCAGTACTTCTTACCGACCTTAAAAGAAGCCTCAGTTGAAGGCGAAGATACGCCTTCTCTGCGCCTTATCCTGCAGGCCGGGATGGTGCGGCAGTTAAGCAGTGGAATCTACACCTACCTTCCCTTCGGCCTGGCAGCCCTGCGTAACATTGAACGGGTCATCCGGGAAGAGATGAATGCGACCGGCGCAATAGAACTCCTGATGCCGGCTCTCCAGCCGACCAGCCTCTGGAAAGAATCTGACCGCTACAAACTCCTGGGCAAGGACATCGTCTCCTTTGTGTTTAAGGACCGGCACGAAAGGGAACTCCTGCTTGGCCCCACCCACGAAGAGGTAATTATGGAAGTGGTCCGGCGGGAAGTAAATTCCTACAAGCAGTTGCCACTGACCCTCTACCAGATTCAAACCAAGTTTCGGGATGAGATGCGGCCGCGTTTCGGCCTGGTCCGCTCCCGGGAATTCCTGATGAAAGACGCCTACAGTTTTGACGTTGACGAAGAAGGCCTGGAACTCAGTTACCAAAAGATGCTGGCCGCCTACCACCGCATCTTCAAGCGGCTGGGCGTCAAATATAAGGTAACCGGCGCAGACAGCGGCGCCATGGGTGGAAAATTCTCCGAAGAATTCGTAGCGGAAGGAGCGTGCCCGGAACTGGAAATCGGCCACATTTTCAAGCTCGGCACACCCTATAGCGAAAAGATGAAAGGACTCTTTCTGGACAAAACCGGCCGGCAGCGGCCTTACGTCATGGGCTGTTACGGCATCGGCGTCTCCCGGCTGGTCTCCGCCGTCATTGAAAACAACTACGACCGGTCCGGAATCATCTGGCCTCTTTCGGTCGCGCCTTTTCACCTGCTTATTCTGCCCATCAATTACGAGGACCCGACGGTTAAGGAAACTGCAGACCGGCTTTACGCCGCAGCGCAGGAAAAGAGAATTCCGGTTTTGATGGACGACCGAGCCAAACAGGCCGGCGAAAAGTTCAAAGACGCAGACCTGACCGGAATCCCTTTCCGGATAACCATCGGCCAGAATTTAAAGGAAGGAAAGGTTGAATTGAAAAAACGGTCCGAACCCAAAGGCGAATTGTTTCCGCCGGATCAGATTCTGGAAGTTCTATCTCAATATCTCATAAATCCAGCATGACAAAAAAGATAAAAATAGGCGTCATCGGCTGCGGGAATATCAGCGGGATATATTTGGACAATTTCCGGAAACTTTTTGGTTTCATAGAAGTTACTGCCTGCGCTGACCTTGATCCGGCCAGAGCCAAGGCCAGGGCCGATGAATTTGGCGTTCCCACGGCTTGCACCGTGAAAAAACTTCTTTCCAGCCCGGATGTTGATATCGTGGTCAACCTGACTATTCCCAACGCCCACGCCGAAATAAACCTGGATGCGATAGAGGCCGGTAAGCATGTGTATTGCGAAAAACCGCTGGCGATAAACCGTAAAGACGGTCTTAAAGTGCTTAAAGCCGCTGACAAAAAAGGCTTACTCGTAGGCTGCGCTCCCGACACCTTTTTGGGGGCCGGTTTTCAGACCTGCCGCAAATTGATTGATGATGGCGCTATCGGCGAGCCGTTGGCCGCATCCGCTTTTATGGTTTGTCGCGGCCATGAGTCCTGGCATCCAGACCCGGGCTTTTACTATCAACCCGGGGGCGGACCAATGTTTGACATGGGCCCGTATTACCTTACCGCCTTAATATCGCTGATGGGTCCGATACGCCGGGTCACCGGTTCAACCAAAATCACCTTTCCGGAAAGGATTATTACCAGCCAACCGAATTACGGAAAGGCAATCAAAGTAAACACCCCAACTCATATCGCCGGAATTATGGATTTTGCCAACGGCGCCATCGGAACAATAACAACCAGTTTTGATGTCTGGGGCGCGCAACTGCCTAATATTGAATGTTATGGTTCCGCAGGAACCTTGAGTACACCCGACCCCAACGGCTTCGGCGGGACAATCCGTCTGCTGCGGGCAAGAGAAAAGGAATGGGTTGATGTTCCGTTGATTGACCGGTACGCCGACAACAGCCGGGGTTTAGGTGTGGCGGATATGGCTAAAGCCATCGTTTCCGGCGATAAACACCGGGCAAATGGAAAAATGGCTTATCACGTACTGGATATAATGCAGAGTTTTCAGGACGCTTCCGAATCAGGAAAACACATTGAAATCACCAGTAGCTGCAAACAGCCGGAAGTTCTGCCGGTGAACTTGTTTTTATAAAGATTCTAATCATAAAAACCCGGCCCGCGTGTCGTCAATAAACATTACAGGGGAGATTCTAATGAACCAAAAAAGAGCGCTGATAGTCTGGGGTGGCTGGGAAGGTCACGAACCCGGACAGTGCGTGGATATTTTCCTGCCTTTACTTCAAAACCAGAATTACCAGGTGGAAGTTTCCCATACTCTGGATGCCTACCTTGACCGCGAGAAGATGGATTCGCTCAGTTTAATTGTGCCAATTTGGACCATGGGAGTCATCACCGCCGAGCAGGAACAGGGGTTGCTCATGGCGGTCAAAACCGGTGTCGGCATCGCCGGGTGGCACGGCGGGATGGCGGATTCCTTCCGCAACAACACCGAATACCAATGGATGACCGGCGGGCAGTGGGTGGCGCATCCCGGCGGCGTAATAGATTATGAGGTTAACATTATTAATCACGTTGACCCGATTACAGCCGGCCTAAACGATTTCCGGATGCACTCCGAACAATACTACATGCACGTAGACCCATCCAATGAAGTACTGGCCACCACCACTTTCAGCGGAGAATGTGGCGCTCCGTGGATCAAGGACTGTGTTATGCCGGTGGTCTGGAAACGCAGATACGGCAAGGGCCGGGTTTTTTACACTTCCCTGGGTCATGTGTCAAATGATTTCAAGGTACCCGAGGCCTTGGAAATAGTCAAGCGCGGCATGCTCTGGGCATCTCTGTGAACGTTTTCTAAAAAACCGCTTTGTCCCCGCCATTCAGAAAAAACAGGAATAGGTTACCCGCCGTAAAATTGACGTTTTTGACTTTTTCGGCTAAAATATTCAGGTTTGACTCAAGGAGAAATTTCTATGCCGAATTATGAATATGAATGTTGTGACTGCCCCAACCAGTTTGAGGTCTTCCAGAAGATGACCGAAGAACACTTAAAACATTGCCCGAAATGCCAGGGAAAGGTACGCCGGTTGGTGGGAACCGGTTCCGGCGTCATCTATAAAGGGTCCGGTTTTTACACCACCGAATACCGGAGCGAATCATATAAGAAGCGGGAAAAAGAAGACCAGGGAACAAAGACAACGCCGGCGCCGACCGAAAAAAAGACGGCGGAAACAAAAACAACGGAAGTAAAGGCAGAAGTAAAAACAGAAGTAAAAGCAAAGGAGAAATAAATTAATGTACAAAATAACCCTGGTGCCGGGCGACGGTATCGGACCGGAAATTACCCGGGTCGCGCGGAAAATCGTTGACCTGTTGGGCGTGCCGATTGAGTGGGAAGAAGTGCCGGCCGGCGAAGAGGCGATGGCAAAATACGGCTCGCCGATGCCGGAAGAACTTCTCTCTTCCATCAGCCGGAACAAGATTTGCCTTAAAGGACCCATCACCACGCCAATCGGCGGAGGGTATCGCAGTATTAACGTCGCCTTAAGACAGCACTTTAAACTATACGCAAACCTGCGGCCGATTAAACTCTACGCAGGCGCTCCCAGCCGCTACTCGGCGATTGACCTGGTCATCGTGCGGGAAAATACCGAGGACCTTTACTGCGGAATAGAATTCCAGAAAGACAAAGAAGAAACAGTTGAACTGATTAAATTTGTAGAAGCGACGAAGAAGCGGAAAATCCCGCTGGATTCCGGCATCAGCCTGAAGCCCAATTCGGTTACCGCTTCCGAACGGATTGCCCGTTTTGCCTTTGCTTACGCAGTTAAAAATGGACGCAAAAAAGTGACCGCAGTCCACAAAGCCAACATCCTGAAGTATTCCGACGGACTCTTTCTGGAATGCTGCCGGAGGGTAGCGTTGGAATTTCCGGCTATTGTCTTTGAAGACCGCATCGTTGATAATATGTGTATGCAACTGGTCCAGAAACCGGAACTCTACGACGTAATGGTCATGCCGAATCTTTACGGCGATATCTTATCCGACCTCTGCGCCGGCCTGGTCGGCGGCCTGGGCGTGACAGCCAGCGCCAACATCGGCGAAGACATAGCGCTCTTTGAAGCAGTCCACGGCAGTGCGCCCAAGTACAAAGGACAGAACAAAGTCAACCCGACCGCTCTGCTTCTGGCGGCCGGCCTGATGCTTGACTACCTGGGCGAACAGACAGCCGCGGAAAAACTGGATAAAGCGATTGCGGAAGTCATCTTAGAGGGCAAAGCAGTAACCTACGACCTGAAACCCGGCAAAACCGAAGGCGTGGTCGGCACCCGGGAAATGGGCGAAGCAATAAAAAGTAAAATAAAATAGGGCTGTCATTGCGAGCGATTCCTGCGAAGCAATCTCGTTTCTCAAGGTTGAGATTGCCGCGTCACATAAAACGTTCCTCGCAATGACAAAAATACTATGGTAACCATCGTAATCGGCACTCAGTGGGGCGACGAAGGCAAGGGCAAGGTTATTGACTATCTCGCCGAAAATCACCAGATCGTCGCCCGGTACCAGGGCGGCGCCAATGCCGGCCACACTGTGGTCGTCAACGGAAAACGCTATATCTTCCACCTGATACCTTCCGGAATCCTGCACCCGCAGGCAGAATGTATCCTGGGTAACGGCGTAGTCATTGACCCGATTTCGCTCCTTTCCGAAATTGACCTTTTGAAAAAAGAAAATATTTCCGTAACCGGCCGTCTCTGGATAAGCGCCAACAGCCACCTGACCCTCACCAGCCACAAGATGCTGGACCAGGTTGAAGACCAGTACCGGGGAAAGGGAAAATTAGGCACCACCGGCCGGGGAATCGGCACCACCTACACCGACAAAACTTCGCGCATCGGCATCCGGCTGGGTGACTTTCTGGATGCGGATACGTTCCGGGAGAAACTGACTATTAACCTCCAGATGAAAAATTATCTCTTCAAAGAATATTACGGAAAAGAGATATTCCAACCGGAGAAGATTATTGAGGAATACACGCCCCTGCGGGAACGGCTCAGGTCAATGGTAATTGATACCGCAAAGTACCTGAACGATGCTATCGCCAAAGGAAAAAATGTTCTCTGCGAAGGCGCCCAGGGCACTTTCCTGGACATAGATTTCGGCACTTATCCATACGTAACCGCCAGTAACTCCACCGCCGGGGGCGCCTGCACCGGTTTGGGTATCGGACCGACCAAGATTGACCGGGTAATCGGCGTAGCCAAGGCCTACACTACCCGGGTGGGCGAAGGACCGTTTCCAACCGAATTAGACGGAGACCTCGGCGAGAGTTTGAGGGATTTGGGCAGCGAGTACGGAGCCACCACCGGACGGCCAAGGCGCTGCGGCTGGTTTGACTCAGTCCTGTTACGGTATGCGGCTATGGTTAACGGCCTGGACGCTCTTTTTATCACCAAACTGGATGTATTGGACACCCTGCCGGTAATCAAGGTGGCAGTCGCCTACCAGGTCGGCCAAGAACGCAGCCTTGATTTCCCTAACGGTTACCGGGCGCTTGCGGAAGCCCAACCAATCTACGAGGAACTCCCGGGCTGGCAGAGCGATATCTCCAAAGTCCGGAAATGGTCTGAATTCCCGGATGCAACCAGAAAGTATCTGGACCGGATTGAAGAATTGAGTGGAGCGCCGATTACGATGGTCTCTTTCGGTCCCGGCCGCGAGCAGACCATTGAAAAGTAATTGTCATTGCGAGCCAGCCGAAAGCTGGCGTGGCAATCCCGTAGTAGGACAGGCGTCTCGCCTGTCAAAATATAGAAATCTGGGCCGCTAGCTCATCAGGTAGAGCACCGCCCTTTTAAGGCGGGTGTGGCAGGTTCGTGTCCTGCGCGGCCTACTTCGTAAACCTTAGAGCCACAATGCTTTCAAGAGTTTTTGCATTGTGGCTTTTTTAAATAGCAGAAAAAAATAAGGCAGCGGCGGGAACTGGAAACCCGACGGCTCAATAACATTCCTTACGATGCGGGGAGAGAAATCTCCCCGCATTACTGACGTGTTCCTCGATAAACCACACCGCTCCCAGTTGAAATATGGTATGATGCAGGCACACAAAATAAGTTGAGCAAAAGGAGCATCCCAATACGCTCCGGGTATGGAGACATAATGAAAAAAAATGCCTTCACTTTGATTGAACTGCTGGTGGTAAGCGCGATCATTACTATTCTGGCCGGCCTGGTCATGCCGGCTCTTTCTAAAGCCAGGGAAGGCGGCCGGAGAGCGGTGTGTCTCAACAACCTTAAACAGATCTTC
>JAHJUB010000037.1 GCA_018829455.1 Candidatus Omnitrophota bacterium | reverse complement strand
TCCTGAAGGAATTTTTTGAAAAGCAGATGATTCCGCGCTGGGGCGTGGCCGAACTGATAAAAAACGACTCGGTCTTTCTACCCAAAAATCTTCAGGGTCGGTTTGCTTCGGCGGTGGTTTACGCCTTTCCCTTATCGGACGCTGTTCTGGACCTGCTTTCCGGAGGCCCGGACCTTCTTTACCTGCACCACTATCGACAGGTGAATTATCTTCTGGACCGGGTTGGAACTCTGGCCTCCGAACTTCTCCGGCAGAACGGTTTTTCCGGACTGCCGGTTCCGACCAGCCAGGTAATTGACTGGAAAGAACAGAAAGGCCTTCTTTCCCTTCGGCGGCTTGCCGCAACAGCCGGCCTGGGCTGGATTGGCCGAAACAACCTTCTGGTTACGCCGGATTTCGGAAGCCGGGTGCGTCTATCAGCCGTCCTGACCGACGCTCCCCTTGATGCCGGCAAACCGATTTCTTTCGGCTGCGGAAAATGCTCCCGCTGCCTTTCCCTCTGTCCGGCTAACGCAATCAAAACAGAACCCAATGATTTTAACCTGACGGCTTGTCGTCAATTCATAAAAGAAACTTGCAGCCGAAAGAGCATCGGACAAAACATTTGCGGCCTTTGTCTCTGCTCGGCTAAAAACCGCTCACTCAATGGGAATACCTAAAAAACCGGAGCCGGTCCGCCTTTTTGTCGGCCTGCTCAGCGGAGACCCAAAACTCTTTTCCGCGGCAACTAACATCCTGACGAAGAAATTCGGCCCGGTTCTGTTGGAAAGCGAAATTATTCCTTTTGAATTTACCGACTACTACACGCCGGAAATGGGAGGAAACCTCTGGAGAAAATTTGTGGCTTTCCAGCGGCTAATTTCCCCGGAAAAGTTGGCCTCAATCAAACTATTCACCAACCATCTGGAAGAAACCTACAGCCAAAACAAAAAACGCCGCATTAATCTTGACCCTGGGCTTCTAACTCCGGCCAGGGTTATCCTTGCTTCCACCAAAGACTTCAGCCACCGCATCTACCTGAAATCAGGAATATACGCGGAAATAACGCTTCTCTTCCGCAAGGGAAAGTTTGAAACGCTGGCCTGGACTTATCCGGATTACCGCACCGAACCGTATCTGAAATTCTTTTCCGCGCTGCGCAACATACGCAATATGTAGGGGCGCGATTCATCGCGCCCGCAGGCGGCGAGACCATCTTCGCCCATCCCTACTGGTGCGGGCACACCATCAACGAACTGCGTGCGATTAAAGGATACATCGCCATTGAGGTTTACAACGCCACCTGCACCAAAATCGGCAAGGGCTTCAGTTCGGTACAGTGGGATGACCTCTTAGCTTCCGGTGCGATAGTCTCCGCGGTCGCTTCCGACGACGTCCACAGAGGCCGGGACATCTTTATGGGGTGGACCATGCTCAAAGCTCAGCGGCTCGATGCGGATTCCATTATGGAGGCGCTCCGGACCGGGTCCTTTTACGCCTCCTGCGGACCGACCATTGAAGATTGCCGCATTGAAAATAACAATATCGTCCTGCGGTGTTCCGCAGTGAAAGAGGCACACTTAATCGGCCGATGGGCAAGCGGACACAGTTTCTACGCTGATGGGGAAAATGATATAATGGAGATAAAATTTCCGATAGATAAAAACTGGAAATACGTCCGGGTGGAATTAGTTGACCGGCAAGGAAACCGCGCCTGGACCAACCCGTTCATTCTTTAGGCCAAAATTGTAGGGGCTTGATTTATCAAGCCCGCGCGGGTCGGATGAATCCGACCCCTACACAATTAAACGTAGTAGGACAGGCGTCTCGCCTGTCAACATCTCACCGAAACACCCCGGCAACCTTTGCCCCGCAGAAAGAACAGCAGCCACCCGGTATTTTGTTCTCAGTCAGCGTAAAACCGAGACGGCCGATTACCGTCTTACCGCAACCGGGACAAAAAGTATTCTCACCGGAACCGCCGGCCAGATTGCCGGAATAGACAAATTGAAGTCCGGCATCCAGGCCGATTTGGCGAGCGCGGCTCAGGGTTTCCGGCGGAGTAGGGAAGGAAGCATCCATCCGATAGCGGGGAAAGAAACGGCTGATGTGCCAGGGCGTCTCCGAACCCAGATTATCCCTGATAAAAAAGGCGATGTCTTGCAATTCCGCGTCGCTGTCGTTCTGGCCCGGCAGAATTAGGGTGGTCACCTCCACCCAGAGCTTCTGTTCCTTCATCAAAATTAGGGTATCCAGGACCGGCTTTAAGCTTGCTCCGCAGATTTTACGGTAATATTCCTCCCGGAAACTCTTCAGGTCAACGTTGGCCGCGTCAAGATAAGGCGCAATCGCCTTAAGCGGCTCCGCTTCAATGTATCCGTTAGTTACAAAATTGTTGGCCAGGCCTTCCTTTTTAGCCAGAACCGCGGTGTCAAAGGCGTATTCAAAAAAGACGGTCGGTTCCGTATAGGTGTACGAGACGGACAGACATCCGGATTGTTTCGCCTGGCGGACCACCTCGGCCGGCGATAGGTCGTATCCGTCTATTTCATCCGTTTCCTTGCTGGCCTGAGAAATATCGCTGTTCTGGCAGAAACGGCAGGAAAGGTTGCAGCCGACCGTGGCTACGGAAAAAGAAGTGGAACCGGGCAAAAAATGAAAAAACGGCTTCTTTTCAATCGGGTCTACGCGGCTGGAGATTGCCTTCTGATAAACCAGGGAATAAAGGACGCCGCCGCTATTCTCCCGCACGCCGCACAGGCCCCTTTTCCCGGGCCTGATTAAACAACGGTGCGGACAGAGAAGGCAGCGCACCTTATCGTCTTCCAGCTTCCGGTAAAACCTCGCCTCGGTCATTATAGATCCCATATTCCGCAAACAAATTCGCGGATTTTTTCCTTAATCCGTTGTCTATCAAAGGGTTCCGTTAGTTTTTCAACCCTTAAACTCCGATTTTGTGGTCTAATAAGTATTTTCTATAAAACGGGT
>JAHJUB010000036.1 GCA_018829455.1 Candidatus Omnitrophota bacterium | reverse complement strand
GGTTTGAAAAGGTGGATTCCGTTCTTCCGATATTCCCGGATGACTTTCCTTCCTTCGCCTTTGGTCAGGAAGTCTATGAATTGCGCGGATAGGCTGGAATTTACGCCGGGGAACTTTTCCGGGGAAAGAGGGATGAGCGTGTAGGTGTTGCGCAGATTTTTTTGGTCGCGGAACAGGAGGGAGACGTTTTCAAACTCTTTTTGGTGAAAAAGAAACGTGGAAGAGTCTGAGAGGACGTAGGCGTTCTTCTCTTCCGCAATCCTTAAGGTTTCAATCATTCCGTTTCCGGTTTCCAGATACCATATTCCGTTTGGTTTTACGCCGATACTTTGCCAGATTCTCTTTTCCCGGCGGTGTGTTCCGGAATCATCATCCCGCGAGACAAACCTTGCTCTCTGCTCGTAGATTTTACGAAAGGCTTCAAAAACATTTTTTGCTTTTTTCACTCCGGCCGGGTCTTTGCCCGGACCGCAGATTACAAACTCGTTGTACATAAAAGGGAATCTTTTTACGCCGTATCCTTTAGAAACGAACTCTTCTTCCCCTTTTTCATCGTGGACCAGAATCAGGTCGCCGTTTCCCTCTTTCCCGAGCCGGAAGGCCGCGCCGGAACCGACCGCAACCACCTTCACCTTACAGGCATGGGTTTGTTCAAAGAGGGGGACCAATTTATCCAGAAGTCCGCTGTCCTGGACGCTGGTGGTCGTAATTAGAATCAGACTTAAGAGAATTTTCTCCACATACGCCTCGCTTTTTCCAGGTCTTTTACGGTATTGAGATTGAAGAAGAGTACCTCCGGGTCTCCGAACCTTTTCAGTTCTTTTCCGGAGACGTACGCCGTCTCTATTTCCGGAAAGATTTCCCTCAGTTTATACTTCTTTTCGGCGAGCATTCGTTCCAGCGCCGGCCGGACGGATTGGGCATAGATTCCACATAACGGCTGGAGGAACTCCCGGCCGCCCGGTATCAACGCCTGGTAGTTCTTTTCTTTCTTCATCAAGTAGGACAGAAGCCGTCGGTCCAGGAACAATAGGTCGGCGCTGATAACAAAATTGTAAAAGGAATCCGAAGCTTGCAGACCCAGAAAAATACCGCCCAGCGGCCCGCATTTTAAGTTGTCCTTAACGAGTTCCAATTTTTTAGGTTTGTCATTGCGAGCGCAATCCGGCGCGGCAATCTCGTTTTTGCTCTCCAAAAACTTAAACTTCGCCGGCTGCCTGGTTACTAGGTAGATTTTGTCAAAGATACCCGCTATCTTTTCCAGGAGTATTTCCACCAGCGTTCGGCCGGCTATCTTTACCAGCGCTTTGTCCTGATTCAGACGGCGGCTCTTTTCTCCTTTCGCAACCACAATCGCATTCATTTCAACTTTTTAATATTACAGGCGCAGATTTTATATTCCGGAATCTTGGCTACCGGGTCAACCTCGTGGTGGGTGAGAAAGTTAACGGCGAAGTGAAACGGGACGGATACAACTCCTTCACTTATCCGGTCACTTATCCGGACCTGAAGCAGTACCCTGCCCCTTCGGGAGAAGACCGCTACCTTTTCGTTCTCTTTCAACTTCAGGCGGGAGGCATCCCTGTTGTTGACCAGGCAGAACGGCTCTCCGGTAATCTCTCTTAGGCCCGCCACCCGGCCCGTCATAGTCCTGGTGTGATATTCGGAAAGGATGCGGCCGGTTGTCAGAATAAAGGGATACTCCTCATCCGGCAACTCAAAAGGTTTCTGATACTTGACCGCCACCAGTCTTCCTTTACCGATCGGGAAACCTTTCCGGTGCAGGGTTGGAGTTCCGGGGTGGGTTTCGTCCGGGCAGGGCCATTGCAGAGATTCGCCTTTCCGGATTCTTTCCGGTGTGATACCGCCGTAGTTGGGTACAGCCCGGTTTATCTCCTCAGTTATTTCCCAGACGCTCCGGTAGTTCCAGTGATGGCCGAACCGGCCGGCGAGCCCCTGGATAATCTCCCAGTCCGGTTTTGCCTCTCCCGGCGGTTCAACACACCTGGAAACCGGCTGGACTCTCCGTTCGGTATTGGTAAAGGTACCGTCTTTCTCAAAAGAGCAGCTGGCCGGAAGGATAATGTCGGCGTATTGGGCCGTCTCGGAAAGAAAGATGTCCTGGACCACCAGAAAGTCAACCTTTTCAAACGCTTTCTTCAGATGGTTGATATCCGGGTCGGAAATCAGAGGGTTTTCGCCCATAATATAGAGGCCCTTAACCTTCCCCTGGTGGATGGCTTCAAAGATTTCGGTCACGGTCAAGCCGGGTTTTTCCGAGAGCTGGTTTGTGGACCACAAGGTTTTAAACTTTTCTCTGATTTGCGGGTTGGCCACTTTTTGGTAGCCGGGAAAGAAGTCCGGCAACGCGCCCATGTCGCAGGCGCCCTGGACGTTATTCTGGCCCCTTAAGGGGCATAGTCCGGCGCCGGGTCTTCCAATCTGACCGGTGAGTAAAGATAGGTTGGAAAGGGTGAACGCGTTGTCGGTTCCGGAAATATGCTGGGTAATGCCCATCGCCCACATAATTACGGCCGCTTTCGCGCCGGCGTATAATCTAACTATTTTTCCCAATTCCGCGGTCGGGATGCCGGTAGTCATTTCGGCTTCGGACAAGGAGAACCCGTCCATAAACTTTTGGTATTCCGGGAAGTTCTCCACCCGTTCTTCCAGGAACTTCTGGTTGAAAAGCCCTTCGTCCAGGATAATCTTGGCCAGACTGTTAAAGAGCATTACGTCGGAGCCGATACGGGGTTGAAGGTAAATCTCGGCAATTCCGGCCAGGTCTATTCTTTTCGGGTCAATGACAATCAGTTTGGCGCCCCGGGCAACCGCTTTCCGAATTCGGTAGGAGGTCACCGGCTGGGACTCGGTCACGTTGGAACCGGTTAAGATGATGAGGTCGGAGATATTTTCAATCTCTTCCAGGGAGTTGGTCATGGCGCCGGAGCCCAGGGTCTGCGCCAGAGCCGCGACACTCGGCGCATGGCAGAGTCGGGCGCAGTGGTCCACGTTATTTGTGCCCAAAATTACCCGGACAAACTTCTGGAAGAGGTAATTCTCTTCATTGGTGCACTTGGCGGAAGACAGGCCGGCCAGGGAATCCGGGCCGTATTTTTCTTTCAGCGAGGCGAATTTTTCCGCGATTAAACCGAAAGCCGTCTCCCAACTTGTCTCGGCAAATTTCCCGCCGGAACCTTTAATCAGGGGATTTTTTAACCGTTCCGGGCTGGAGACGTATTCAAATCCGAACTTCCCTTTTACGCAGAGCCACCCGGCATTCACCGGGTTTTCCAGAGCCGAATTTATTTTGACGACCTCGTTATTTTTAACCGACACTTCCAGGCCGCAGCCCACTCCGCAGTAAGGACAGACCGTCTTTATTTTTTTAAATTCCCAGCTTCTTCCCCGGCCTTCCGCGCCAATTTCCCGTAAGGCGCCGACCGGACAGACCTCAATGCAGTTTCCGCAGAAAACGCACCCGCCATCTTTTAAGGATCCATCAAAACCGGAAACGATCTTAGTCGCAAAACTCCGAAAACCAAATTCAATCGCCTCGGCGCCCACAATCTTTTCGCAGACCTCCACGCACCGGCCGCAAAGGATGCATTTCTCGTAATCCCGGACGATGAAAGGCGCGCCCTCTTTTACTTCCGGCTTTCTCTTTTCGCCTGGGTATGACGGTTTTTTTATCCCGTATTCGTAAGCATATTTTTCCAGGAGACAGTTGCCGCTCTTTTCGCAGGTCATACAGTCATAAGGGTGGTCGGACAGAATCAATTCCAGGACCATCTTCCTTGCCTTGAGGACTTTTTCATTTCCGGTCCATACCTCTATCTCTCTTTCAATCGGGTAACTGCAGGCGGCAACCAGGTTCTTTTCCCCTTTGACTTCAACCAGGCATACCCGGCAGGCTCCGATTGGAGAAAGCTCCGGGTGGTAACAGAGGGTGGGGACCTCTATTCCGTTTTCCCGGGCCAGGCTCAGGATTGTTTTCCCTCTCTCGGACCAGGTCTCCTTACCGTTTAGACTGACCTTAATCTTCATTTTTCCAGGTGGCACTGAAGGCATCTCTTTGTTTCGCAAAGGGCCTGTTTTTTACTAAAGGCCGACTCCACTTCGGCAAAACTTTTCCTTCTCTTCTTCAATTCGAGCGTCCGGGGTCTTTGCCGGCCGATATTTAGAGGAGTCTCTTTCTTCAGATATTCTTCTTCGGAGGTCTCTTTGCGGGAGAAAAGGAGGGGTTCCGGTCTTTCTCCCCTCAGGAATTTGATGATGGAAGAGGCGGCCTTTTTCCCGTCGCCAATCGCTTCAATGACGGAACTTGGTCCGCGGTAACAGTCTCCGCCGACGAAGATTTTTTCGGCGTTGGTTGATAGCGTGTAGGGGGCAACCTTCAATTCCGGCAGCAGTTCTTTTAGGTTAGTTTTTTGTCCGATCGCCAGGACCAAAGTATCCAGCGGGAAGAATGATTCGCTGCCGGATAGTTCTTTCACTCTCTTTCGGCCGTCCGGGCCATACTCTTCGTGAAGAATCATTTTTTGCAGAACGACCCCTTTTATTCTGCCCGCGGCGTCATCCTCAATCCGTTTTGGATTGACAAGATAAAGGAACTTCACGCCCTCCTTTTGGGCTGCAGCGATTTCGCAAGGGTCAGCCGGAAGGAGTCCTTCACTCCTCCGGTAGAGGATAAATACCTCTCCGGCGCCTAATCTCAAGGCCACTCTTGCCACATCTATGGCGACATTGCCGCCGCCCATTACCCCCACCCTCCGACCGACCGGCATCTTTTTCCCTTCGTTATGGGCAAAGAGGAAATCCAGTCCCTGGTAAACGCCTTTCAGGTCTTTACCGGGGAGGTCAAGTTCTTGAGGAAACCAGGCGCCTATCCCTAAGAAAACGGCATCAAAATTTTGTTTTAGAAATTCTATCTTTAAGTTCTGACCAACGCTTTTCTGGAAATGGACCCTGATGCGGGGATTCAGGATATCCTTAATCTCTTTTTCCAGAATCTTCCTGGGAAGCCGGTACTCCGGTATGCCGTATTTGAGCATCCCGCCAAGTTCTTTTTCTTTTTCAAAGATTGTGCAATCAACGCCTTCCTGAGAAAGTTGCCAGGCACACGTGAGTCCGGCCGGCCCGGAACCGACAATGGCAACCTTTTTCTGCAGCCGGGGTTTAAAGGTCAGGGTCTGCTTTAAAGAATAGCCGCGTTTCGAGGTGAAAGTACTGACAAATTTTTTCAGCTCTCTGATCGCAACGGGTTGGTCTATCTCTGCCCTCCGGCACATATTCTCGCAGGGGTGGTAGCAGACCAGGCCGCAGACAGAAGGGAAGGGGATGCTTTTACAGATAATTTTATAGGCCCCCAGGAAATCGTTCTCTCTGATCGCCTGGATATAACCGGAAACGTCTATTTTCCCGGGGCAGGAATTTTCGCAGGGAGCCGAAACCAGTTTTGGGCACTGGCCGGCAGGACAGTAATGCTCCAGGACGTGGTGTTCATATTCATTCTGGAAGTAATTCAGAGTGGTTAGAACCGGATTGGCCGCGGTTTGGCCTAAACCGCAGAGACTGGATTCTTTAATCATCAACGCCAGATTTTTCAGGTTTTCCAAATCAGCCGGTTCGGCCCGGCCTTCCGTAATTTTGGTCAATATTTCCAGCATTCTTTTGGCGCCGATCCGGCAGGGAACGCATTTGCCGCAAGATTCTTTCTGGACGAAATCAAGGGAATACCGGGCCAACTCCACCATGCAACTCTTGTCGTCCAGGACGACCATTCCGCCGGAACCCATGATTGACCCCAGACCGGCCAGGGTTTCATAATCTACGGGTGTGTTGAATTTTTCGATTGGGATGCAGCCGCCGGAAGGACCGCCGGTCTGCACCGCTTTTATTCTTCGGTAGGCCAGAGCGCCGCCTCCGATCTCAAGGACAATTTTACCCAGAGAGGCGCCAACCGGCGTCTCGACCAAGCCGGTATTTTTCACTTTCCCGCCCAGAGAGAATATCTTGGTGCCGCCGCTCCGCTCCGTGCCCAGACGCGCAAAACTTCCGCTTCCCTCAAGTATTATTAAAGATACGTTGGCAAACGTTTCTACGTTATTGATGCAGGTTGGTTTGCCCCATAAACCGCTTTGAGCCGGGAAGGGGGGTCTTGGTCTGGGTTGGCCGATTCTTCCTTCCAGAGAAGCGATTAAAGCGGTTTCCTCTCCGCAGACAAAAGCGCTTGGGTTTTCTCTCACTTCCAGATTGAAGGAAAATTTCCCCAGGATATTTTCGCCCAGCAGCCCTGTTTTACCGCACTGGTTGATTGCCCACCTCAGATGTTCGACCGCGATCGAAGATTCAGCCTTTACGTAGATGTAACCGTGGCTTGCTCCGATGGCATAAGAAGCGAGCAACATTCCCTCAATTATCCGGTAAGGGTCTCCCTCCAGCATCGTCCGGTCCATAAAAGCGCCCGGGGAGCTTTCGTAACCGTTGCAGATTAAGTATTTTGGATAACCGGGGTTTTTCCGCGTCAGTTCCCATTTACGGCCGGTCGGGAAACCCGCGCCGCCCCGGCCGCGCAAATTGGAATTTTTAACTTCGGCAATAACCGCTTCCGGTTCCATTTCCGACAGAGCTTTGCCTAAAGCAGAAAACCCATCCTGCCAGATATATTCTTCAATGCTTAAAGGGTTGATGTTTCCGCAGTTCTTTGTGACCTTATTGGTCTGTAGGCGGAGGAAATCACCCCCACCCCAGTCCTCCCCCCTTGAGGGGGAGGTGTAGGTGGGGGGTGAGGATGTTTTGACGGTCTCCCGTAAAATCAAAGGAACATCTTTTAGGGAAACCTTCTGGTAGATTAGGCCGGCCGGGTCAATGGTTATGATCGGCGCGCCGGAGCAGAATTTCTGGCAGCCGGTGGGGATGACGTCAACTCTTGAGGTCAAGTTCCGGTTTTTTATCTCTTCCCGGAACTTTTCCAAGAGCGAGAGACTGCCTTTGGCCCGGCAGCCGGTGATGCAAATCTTTATCCTCAGTTTCTGCTCTCTGGCATACTCCTGCCTGATTCTTTCGCTGAATCTTTTTAAGTCAGAAACGGTCTTCAGTCTCATTTCAATTCTTTCAAAATAGTGATTGCCTGCCCCGGGTCCAGTTCTCCGTAATAGGCGGAATCTACCATCATAACCGGCGCCAGAAAGCAGGTTCCCAGACAGGCTACGGTCTCTAACGTGAATTTTTTATCAGAGGTTGTTCCGTCGTTTTCCAGGCCGAGGAATTCTTTTATCCGTTCCTTGACATTGGCGCTGTTTTTCACGTGGCAAGCGGTTCCTTCGCAGACCTTGATGATGTACTTACCCCTTTCGGTCAGGGAAAATTGGGCGTAGAAGGTAGCCAGCCCATAGATTTTGCTCCGGGAAACAGAAAGTTTCCGGCTGGCGAACTCCAGGACTTCCGGCGGTAGATAGTTGTATTTCTGCTGGATGTCCTGGAGGAGGGAAAGCAGGTAACCCTTCTTTTTCCCCTGGTATTTGAAAATAATTTTTGCTACCTCTCTTTTACTTAATTTTTCCATGGTGGTGATGGGT
>JAHJUB010000202.1 GCA_018829455.1 Candidatus Omnitrophota bacterium | reverse complement strand
TGACCCCAGATATATTGGGCGACGGTCGACTGTGGACAGAGGGCGTGTTACAATCGACGTTAGGGTTTTGCGTCCGCTGGGGCAGTATGGTAGAATGTAGGAAGGTGGTTGCCGTCGTAGACAACCGAAGTGGATCTGGACCAGAGTTTTAGGCGAAGAGGCCTGGAGGAGGCTATCAACATGAGAAAAAAGAGTCTGCTGGATTTCTACAAAATGAAGGAGAAGGGCGAGAAGGTCGCCTGGATCACGGCATACGATGCACCCACAGGCGCTTTCGCGGAAGCTGTGGGCATGGACATGCTGTTGGTGGGCGACTCATTGGGCATGTGCGTCCTGGGCCTACCAGGCACCGTTCCCGTGACGATGGAAGAGTGCCTGCACCATACACGCGCCGTGCGTAACGGTGCACCAAACACCTACGTGATCGGTGACATGCCGTTTCTCTCGTACCAGACGTCCACTGCGGACGCGGTGCTCAACGCAGGTCGCTTTCTGAAGGAGGCGGATGCCGATGCCATCAAGCTCGAGGGAGGCGTCCGTATTGCCAAGCAGATTCGTGCCATCGCTGATGCTGGCATGGTGGTTTTCGGACACATCGGTCTCACTCCCCAGAGCTCCGGCCAATTGGGAGGGTTCAAAGCACAAGGGCTTACAGTAGAGTCGGCCAAGCTCATGCTTCAGGATGCTATTGCGGTGGAGGAGGCAGGGGCCCATTTCCTCTTGGTAGAAGCTGTGGCTCCTGAAGTGACCAAGGTCATTCACCAGCGGTTGAGCATCCCGGTTTACAGCATCGGGGCTGGAGTTCACTGCGATGGGCAGTTGTTGATCGTCTCTGATCTCCTGGGCATATTCGAGGCGTTCACGCCCAAGTTTGTGAAGAAGTATGCCAACCTGGCCGAGGAGATAGAACGAGCCTTTGCGGCCTATCGTGACGAAGTGAAATCGGGCGTATTTCCGGGCCCGGAGCACGTCTACAACATGCTCAAGGGTGAAGTCGAGGAGTTCGAGAAGATCAAGGACCAGCTATAGTCCTTGGAAAGACTCTCTCTGAAAAAGTGGACAGGCACTAGTGATCATGCCCTTTTCGGGTCCCGTCGGGACCCGAAAAGGGCTTTCATCTTGAAGTCGGCCAAGCTTTTTTCAGACGGGCCGGTTGAAGAATATGTTCCCCAGCAACCAGTCCCTACAGCTAGCCGCGGTCTGCAGATGTTCCTTCGCCTCATCTGCACGTGATGAGCCTCATCTGCACGTGATGAGCCTCATCTGCACGTGATGAGCCTCATCTGCACGTGATGAGCCTCATCTACACGTGATGAGCCTCATCTACACGTGATGAGCCTGAGTCTAACCATAATCCTGGCTTGCAGTCAGCGTTGAGGCATGGTATACTTCACGAGGCTAAGAGTTCGAGCCAGAAGCCAAATGAGGAAGTGTCCCTATTGCCAGAAAGCAAGACTAGCCTGGAAACAGTAGAGAATTGCATCTCAAGCCTGCGAAGCGACGATGCCCAGGAACGATGGGAAGCGGCGGAAGGCTTAGGGTACCTGACTGCCCCGCTTGCTGTGGATGCGCTGGTTGGCGCTCTCGCGGACCCGCACCCCTTCGTGCGTTGGCAGGCTGGCCAGGCGCTGGGGCGCATCGCATCCCGGCTCCGCAGGAGGGCATCCGGAGCACCGCTGCTGCGAATCTTCCGGCCGGAGGTACAGATCCCCTCGTTGGTTGAATGTTTGGCACCCCTGGTGGAAGATCCTCTTGGGCATGTCAGAGCAGCCACGGCGGATGCCCTGGGCGAGTTGCGACTTGCGTCGGGGTTGCTTCTTCTGTTGAGGCTTCTGGATGACCAGGATGATAGCGTGCGCGCCAGTGCTGCTGTAGCTCTCGGCAAGCTACGTTCCGAAAAGGCGACTGGGGCTCTGATAATGCTACTGAGTGATGACAGTGAGTGGGTGCGAAAATCGGCCATCGAAGCCCTGGGCGCTATTGGCGGGGTTGACGCAAGCCACGCGCTCATGGAGAAGCTCAAGGACCCCGACCCCATGATACGCGCTAGCGCCACCGCGGCGTTGGGGCATTGCACTGAGTCTGGCGTGACGAAAGTATTGGTCGATGTCTTGGAAGATGAGCATCCCCAGGTGCGCTGGCACGCCGCTTGTGGTCTAGGATTCGTTGGAAATATCACCGCCGTGCCATACCTGGAACAGATGCGAGAAGATGATGCGGTTGTATTCAGCACACCCGTCGGGGACGTTGCCCAGGAAGCAATCCGGCTGATCAGAAGACGGCACCGCGGGCTGTGGAACACCATAAGGCGTTTGATACACTCCATCAAGGTAGAAATTAAGAAGAAAACGTGATATACTTATGGTGATGGCACTGGACTGCAAATTGGTGCAACGCGCCTACAACTGCTTTGCGCCTTGCGAGTTGTCCTAATACGGTTGTTCCGATCCGCTACCGGCGTCGGGTG
>JAHJUB010000180.1 GCA_018829455.1 Candidatus Omnitrophota bacterium | reverse complement strand
TCCTGTCCCTGTCTTCACCCTTGATACCGGCCAGCAACAATTCCCGCCTGATAAAGTCCGGGATAAGCCAATGTCTTTACAGTTGGCAATGTTTTAACGGAGATGCATCAATGAAGTGACCAGGGTGGCGGAATTGGAAGGCGCTTAAAAGACCGTATAGGTCAGCGACCTGACGAGAGCTGGTGGACGTAAGGTTAGGTACGAAGTCTGGATGTAACGTGCATTTCCGTCGTGAGAGTCAACCCTACTGTTAGGGGCACATTTCATGGCACTTTACTAAAATCCAATAGAAAGGTTTCACACAGGAATAAGTTCATTTACTTTACCGGCTTCTCTAAGGCTCGTCAGGAAGTCCAGTAGCTCAGTTCCATGTGATTTACGATTCTCGACAAATTTTTTCAAGAGCTCCCCCGACCATTCTGGATGTAGCTCTCTGGCCTCTCGCCTGATAGTGTCTATAGCTATTCCCTCGTCCCAGATAGAGTGACAATCATGCCCAACATGGCCAATGAATAGATAAAACCGGGCATCGTCGGCAGGATGCTCTTTGTCTGCTGTATCTGGTGCCAACCAGTTGCGTAATGCCTGCATAGTATCTTCAGACCAACTCATAATAAGACTCCTTTCCCCTAACTTTTATGTAGAGCGCCTAAAAGTGCTTCTATAAAGTTACATTATAGCACCATAATTCTCTTTTTTTGAGCCATCTCTAAATTGACTTTTGATTAGACCAGGGTTCTCAGTAGGGCAATGGCCTCAACGATAAGGGGATAGACCTGTTTCTGAGCATCGCAATCTATTATCCAGTCGTTTTTATCTGGAGAAGCAGTTTCTGCGCAGCCATCCATCTTAGTCAAAATACCATATTCCAATTTATCCAGAGCTCTTTGATAACGTCTTTTATCTATCAACCTCAAAACACTATTGATTTTGCTGTTAAGGTTATTCCGCATCTGTTTGCGTTTAAAAACACTATCATCAAGCCCGTTGATGGCTGTTCTTGCTTCTTGAAGAATTTGTGTAATGGCATCCTGAGTAGATATCACTTCTATGGTCAGGCTATCACTTCCAACGCCACCATCATCGTCTGTCACGGTCAGGGTGACAGTATAGATGCCTTCCTGGCTATAAACATGGCTTGTGTTTAAGTTACCTGAATCACCCTGAGCATCCCCGAAATTCCATTCGATTATATGGGTATCTGCACCTGGGTCTGTAAAACTTCCTTTGAAATTCACCGATTGATTTTCTATTGCTGTCTGATCATTTCCAACATCTACTGTCGGTGCAACATTGTTTACAGTCACCGTGGTTGTGTTTATATCCTCCAAGACAGAATCGGAAACCTTCAGGCCAACAGCATAGGTGCCATCATCGTCCCATGTATGAACAGGTTGTTTAGTAGTCGAGTCATCATATTCGCCGTCATTGTCAAGATCCCATGCAAAAAACAGGACATCCTCATCTGGATCATATGATCCGCTTCCATCCAGAATAAGAGCAGTGCCCTCATCCACGGTGTAGGGACCACCTGCACGAGCTACAGGTGCTTCATTCTCAGGAATAGAATATTTATCTGAGGTACTTGCTAAGGGATATTCATCATCAGGTTCGATGTCGGGTAAATCATAATCAGTATCTGTGATACCATCTCCATCGGAATCTTGAAGATAATGATCATCATAGTAGTTACCCAGACAACTAGTATAAAATGTTCCATTATAGAGATAATTTATTTCAGTAGGCGAATGCCAAATGTTATTTGAATTGAATGAATAGACATTAGAGTAAGGTTGATTACTTATATTATTGAGAAAGAATATATTCTCGTTAGATGAAGCCACGTAAATACCACTATTGAAATAAGTTCCATATCCATTATCGCTAATGGAATTACCAGAAAAGGAGTTGTTACTCGAATCAAAGATCGATATTCCACACCAATGATTAGAGTTAACATTGTTATGAGTAATGATATTGTTATTAGAAGAAGATAGCTCAATGCCGCGGTCATTATTTAAACAAGTGTTTCTTGAAATTAAGTTGTTCTCACTCGAATTACTTAGTTGAATACCACGGTTGGCAGTATCTTTGAAAGTGTTATCTGAGACTGAATTGTTACATGATTCAGTCAAGTAAATGCCATAACTCAGCCCTACAGAGCAAGTATTGTTTGAAATGGTATTGTTGTTCGAAGAACAAATTGTAATACCTCTGTAATTGCCACCGCCCGTTAAGAGGTTGCCTGAAATGGTGCAATAATCTGTATTATTTCCAAGATATATCCCCGATGTATTAGGGAAAGGTTGTTGCCATTCGTCTATTTGAATGGCAAAACTTTGAATGGTTACATAATTTGCCGTTACCTCGAAGACATGATCCTCGGTGTCTACGGCTATTACGGTTGTTAATTCTGGGCCATTTAAAGATTTAATGATAATTTGTTTAGCCACATTCACATTTTCATAATAAGTACCATCTCCAACAATAATTGTGTCACCACCTGAGGCTACATCGATTGCAGCCTGAATGGTTGGGTAATCCGAAGGAACATAAATCGTAACCCCACCTTCATTGCAATCAGGAATCCCGTTTCCATTAGTGTCAATATCCTCAACCCCGCAACCGCATGCACCGGGTACAATCTTATTGGGATCGAATGGACAACCATCATTACAGTCGTATGTACCATCTCCATCCGTATCTATACCCGTGTCTATAATGCCACAACCGCATATCCCAGGCTCTGTTTTATTTGGATCATCAGGACAATTATCAATGCAGTCTGGTGTCCCATCGTCATCTGTATCTGTGTCTGCTACCCCACAACCGCATGTTCCCGGATCAATTTTATTTGGATCAAACGGACAGTTATCAATGCCATCAGGTGTCCCATCGTCATCGCTATCAACATTAGGGTCTCCCAAAGTCAGAGATGTTAATACAAATTTAACGACAGGGCACCTATTACCTGATCCAGTGCACGGGCGAAAAGACAAACTACCATGGATAGAAAAATAGCCAGGCGGATTTAAAATAGGAGGGGATATTGGTAGCGAATCATTTGGCATGGAGCAGAGGTTGGACCAATGGAAACTACCAACAGTTAAGTTACCCACTGGATTTCCTTGCAAAGATCCATTAACATAGTAGTTATAATATATCCAATAAGAATTAGTGAATGTGGATATTGAATAAACATTCCACCCACCCATAGGAACGTCTAATTTGAATGTCAAATTAAGAGGATCATGGTCAAATATAATTTTAAAACTATCAGGATGATCATAGTAAGGTTTGTGATACCATCCGTGTCCCTCATCCTCTTCCGAATCTATAGTTGTTGAATCGAATGTATATGAGCCTGAAAAAGTGTCATTTACACTGAAAAAGCTGCTTAAATTAGATCCCTCATCATCAACAGCTATTACTCTTCCTGTAAATTTGAAGGTGACGGGGGCAGCTACAGACATTCCAACAAAACCTAAAAATAAGAGTATTGCACAAAAAGATGCAAAAATATTTCTCATTTCATTGTCTCCTTTATAATTAAGAGCTGATGATCTCGTAAAAGTTTTTTTCATAGTAAAAGACGGACATCGCCTCAGCTTCATCCTAAAATTCCTTGATCTCCAGCCACTCCGGCCGCTTTTTCCCCTCGTCCGCAAGAAGTATGTTGGCCAGCCGGTGGGCTTCGTGCTGGAGTATATGGCGGCGCTTGATGTTTTTTCGTCTGTATCGCACCTTCTCCTCAAGGTGCTTGTTCATGGCCTACACCACAACCGGTTTCCCATTTTTGAAAACCATACGAGGCCCACAGGGTCTCCATATTTATCCAGAAAAACAATGTCGATGTTATTCTCCAAGGCCATGACCACGGCCTGGGTTGAAACCATAGCCTGGTTGGTGATTACGACGGATTCCACCTTAAGTGGTGAGATGTCAAAGATTCTCTCTTTCTGTTTCAGGCGAAAGCACTCATCTTTTTGGGTGATAAAGGTTCCAGGAGTGTTAATCACGAGTTGCATAGAATAGGCATCTCAATAGGATAATGGCCGGTTCTCAATACAAGGAACGAGGCCTAGTCCATTTGGCTGATTATATGTAGCATGCTTGGCAGTATTTGAGGCGTGTCCTCATGTGGAGACCTCCTAGTTGAAGGTTAAAGGGTGGAATGAAATTTCAAGTATCAAGAAAAGCTAAAATTGGCTGAAAGTCAAAAAAAATCAGTTTCTTCAAAAACAAATCCCATCATGAAAAGGATGAAACAAGTTCCGTCAAGGCAGGTAGGAATCCTAACCGAAAAATGGCATTAAAAAGGTAGGGCCAGAAGTCTTGTCTCTGAGAAGAGAGTGATGGTAGGGTTGAAGCCACACTCTTCGTTTTTTGATTCAGCGTCTTGCAGCGGGGTGTCAGTGCGAGTACGGATAGAGTAGGGGTTCGGGATCGAGATACGGTTTGCGCATACTCCCCCCCCACTCTCTTTTTGCCTTCCCCTATTAAAGATATTCGGTATGCTTCCTTTGTGTTTCTGGGTATTCCGTTCACTAACCCAGGCGTTATATTCTTCAACCTCTCGCTTGTTTTTCTCATATTCCTTTAGTCTTTTTTCATAATCTCTTTTTGCTGATTCGTATTCCTTCAGCATCCGGGCATTATGTTTTATCGCTCGGGTATTGTATTTTTGAATTTTCCGTTGCATTTTATCAGGTTTGTTTTTTGATCTTGTACTTTTTGGTATTATTCGGATGCCCTTCGAGCTTTGCTTAGAGTAAGAGGAAGTTTTATTAGTCGCCTCCGGTTGAGGTTCTTGACGTCTTATCAGTCGTGTCGATTCCCCGCTGGAAGGTAATTCTTGCGCCTTGTGAGCTTCGTAGTTTTTTTCCTGTTCCTCGGCCTCTTTATCTATTTCCTTAGCTTCCTTCACTGCTTGATCTATTTCTTTGTCTGCTGGCAAGGTCGGTTCCACATATTCAGGATTTCTTCTTACCTCTACATCGTAATTCTTAATAACCGATTTATCACTCATATGATCAGTAAAATGCACGACCCCATTCTCATCAACCCATTTGTATAGTTGGCCAGAAAATGATGTTCCGACGAGTGTGAAAAAACCAAAAAGTGTGATTATGAGAGCTGTCAGCACTGCTCTGATCATAAATATCTCTGTAATGACTCGATTGAGGCCTAAAAGATCCTTTGGTTGAGATGAAAGCTAGACTACCAATAGAATAGATAACGTCCTGTCAGGAGAGTGGTAGGCACATTTTGAGATGTTTCTCCATATGAAACCCTTCGAATAGAGGTCGAATAATCTGAAGGACATTTTTCAATACAATTTTATATGAAAAAGTTCTTTAAGTCAAGAAAATCCAATCTCTTGGTAAGTGATCACTCATACGTAAACCGTGGATAACACACTGGCTGAAATGGGGCATAAATTGAAGCACCAGGTCGAAAGATGTCTGGGAGGGCAACCTGTAAAGAAAATCAAGTAGGGAGTCTAAAAATAATTGGTATTTCCGAAAACAAAAAAACAGAGTCTAATGACCCTCCCTCTGTTTTATCTAAGCCTCTTGCCTCACTACAGGTCATTGTGGCGGTAAGCGGGCGGTTCCACTCCACCATTGATTAGGTGTATTCCATATTTTGAAACCTACCACCCCCTTTTTAACCGCTTCATTAAAGGTTTTATTTCTGGGTCGAGCTCCATACTCCTGAACTGAATTCCCCAGCTACCGCCGCCATCCCACACAAATTGAACATAGGTGACGTTTCCTAGCCACATATAATTGAAATTTTGTCCGTTCCAAGGATAGTTATAAGTTGGTTTTCCATAAGTCTGTGTTAGTTCTTGAAGTATTCGTTTCGATATTCTCAGAATATCCTTTTGATATAATTGTTTGCATTGAGTTCGGAAAATGTAAGAAATTACAATGTGGTCTAACCCCTTCTCGCCAAATCGGAATCCAGCGATAGAGGTGTGGCCATGAAAAGAGAGATAAATGTCTTTGTAATAATGCCCAGGAATAACTTCTGCAAGTTCGCTAGGCCGATAATTTGACCTCTTGAATAAATTGACACTCATTCCCCATTCAAGAGAATTCAATTCTTTTTCTTTAAACACTGATCCTAAGTGAGAAGTCGGACTCTTTTCTTCTTTTCCTATTGTCGCATGTTCTATATTTTTTTGCTGTTGTTTAAGAAAGTCTTCCAAGTTTCTTACAACCATTCCCATTTTTTTAAGGTCAATGAGAATGGTCGTAGGAGTTACATATGCTTCATTTGGTAATCCAAGAAAGGGTTCATATTTATCTCCGACCCTTATAGTTATTTCCAAATTTCGCTTGTTTAAGATAAATTCAATAATTGGCCCCTTTCCGTATTTTGATATTAAACTTCTGGGGTATGCACTTCACTCCAGTAGCTACTATATATTGTGGTTTCGATCTTCGTCGATAGGATCAAGGTTAAGGTTGGCCGCTCCTTCAAGAAATGGCAACGCCGGCCCCTTTAGCGTTCTGAGGGGGGCTGGATCTACC
>JAHJUB010000238.1 GCA_018829455.1 Candidatus Omnitrophota bacterium | reverse complement strand
CTGGGCGTAATCGGGCGGGATAATCAGGCCGGCGCGCGCTCGACCGGTTTCGATGAGAACGCGCAATTCTTCTTCCGAGCCGACCGCGAAGGCGATGCGGAAGTAATCCGCGGCGCGGTAGGCATCCAGTAAGGCGCGCGCTTCGGGGCTGTGACTCTGGTCAAAGACCGCCAGCGGGACGTTGCGCACGTCACTGGTGGCTGAGTATCCCAGCAGGAATAATTGCATGATAGGGATGATCAGGATGATGACCAGCGTGCGCTTGTCGCGCGTAATTTGGATGAATTCTTTACGGATGATGGAGGCGAGGCGGGAGTTGAACATGGGGTTCTCCGGAAGGGAGTTGGGTGGTTGGGTGGTTGGGTGACTCGCTGACTCGCTGATTCGTTAATCTCGTGTTGTATCAAGATTTGCTCAAGATGCCGTGCAGAAAGATTTCCGCGAAATGTTCCAGCGCGTTTTCCTGCACTTCGTGCGGCAGGGAACGGCCAACCAGGATTTCAGTGATGGAATACGAGAAGAACATGCCGAGGAAAGCGCGTATCAAAAGGAGCGGCGGGATGGGGCACACTTTTCCCTCGGCCTGTGCAAAACGCTGGGCGATTTCCATCAATTGCGGGAACAGCGCCTCGAACAGTTTTGGCATGTGCTGGCCTTTGAACTCGATCACCTCGATCAGCATCAGACTGAAGAAATCGGGATAGTGGACCAGTTCATCCACAATCCTGCGGGCGGCGTTGTGGACGAAATCCTCCACCGTCGCCCCCTCGGTCGTTGCCAGCAGGGGGATGATCTGGTGAAACGGATGCCGCTCCGCCATCACCGCGCCTAAAACCCCTTCTTTGGAGGCAAAATGGTTATATAGACCTTAAGATAAATATTTGGAATTTGAACAGCGAAAAAGCCCTATTTTTGCCTGTTTTTGGGGAAAAATATTCCAAAACATTATCTTAACATCTATGACTCCACCGCAAAAAGGTCGGGACGCCATTTCCCTGAGCATTAGTGGGGCGAAGTTGCTGAAAATGACATCAAATAAACGCCCGTTGCTCGCGGAAACGGCGAAAAAACTTCCAAAGTGGGGCGAAATTGCAGACGATTTTTGAAAACCGAGTAATTTCAGAGGAGTCATCTATAGTATCGGTTTTCTTCACGGCTTTACGGCAAGCGGCTAACGGTGCGCGTGCAACCGACCGCGCTCCTTGCTTCGCTCCGCGCGGCGGCTGACGCGCACCGTTGGCCCGCCCTCCGGTTCTTGAGGCAGTCCTGCCTTATCGCCTTCGAAGTTGGTTTAGATGCATTTCTCTATGGCACGCACTTTGAGCGGACCACCAACATGGCGGACTCGGCCTCGAGCCCGACTTGTGAGGCCTTGCTGGAAGTGGTCAATCCATCGTTGTACTTATCTGTGTTCTTTTCCTCGACCCCCTTTATCATCTGGTCAAAGGCTTGGATTCTCAACTGCACGGCAGAAAGTTCTTTTTCCCAGAACTCTTGGGCCTCGGGATGAGCACCGAGTTCAATCCAGTCTTCTAAGAATTGCTCTTGATAAGGCTGGTACCTCTTTAGAACGGTGACTAACTCCTCAATGACCGAGTCGTCAGAAGAGACGAAACCCTCCGTTCCATGTTTCTGATACCATTCATTGAATTCTGACAAGCCGCCCATTCTTTCTAAACGAAGAAACTGTGTCTTGATAAACCATTGACAGATATCGGAGTTGGCCTCTGGCGTGCCTGTCGGATATGCGGCCTCGGTTGGTTGTGTAATCTGAGTGGGTATTGTTCCCGTTTGCGCCGTAGAGGAGGACGGTGGAAAGAAAATCATATAGCCGACTAGAGCAACTAGCCCCAACACGCCAAGGAGGCCGAAGATGGCTGAGGGTATTACCAATAATTCGTAGCGTGGGCTCAATTTGAAGTGGCGATATGTTCGTGAGAGCACGTAGGAGAGGATAGACCAGACAAGAGCAGTTACAGGGACATCTATGAGAATATCTGTTCCCCGCACAGTGCCTCTGTATATCTGATAGAGCAGACTGACTCCGGCAAGTATCAGGCCACTGAGCAAGGCAATCCTGCCCGATGTATGTCTGTAATCTGGCGGATTGTTGGCAGAAGGGGGGGGCTGTATTCCGTAGTCGTGCTTCAATTTGCTTCAACTCTTGGGACGATAGTTGTAGGATATGTCCACAGTTCGGACAGGTTAGCGCCGTATCTTCATTTTGGTGTGCGCACTTAGGACAAACAATCACGGCTGTTTTCCTGCGCTTCTTGCGTTAGACGCAATGGGCCATACGGTCGTGCGGAGCGGGCCAACATATAAATGAATGAGCGTTCGTTTTTATTTTACAACGGATTGTGAAAAAGTCAAGTAGAATCACCCCATGCCCTCCTCCCTCGACCAGCAAATCCGTAAACACCTGCGCTTCAATGTCACCGTCAACCTGCTGGACGGTGCGTTTTTTGGCTTCGCCCTCGGCTTTAGTTCTTTCTCGGCCTTCATTCCCATCTTTGTCAGCCG
>JAHJUB010000203.1 GCA_018829455.1 Candidatus Omnitrophota bacterium | reverse complement strand
ACTGATAATGCGGCACAAGTGATTTCATGGGCCTTTGAATGTTATGAAAAAGGCCTTATTGATAAAAATGATACTGACGGATTGGAACTTGTATGGGGCAACTACGAGGCAATTATAGAAATGCTGAAAAAGCTGGCCTATCGTGATGGATACGGAGATTTCCTGGCTGATGGTGCTGTTCGTGCTGCCAGGAAATTAGGTAAAGGATCGAATAAATTTGCAGTCCATGTCAAAAATCAGGATTCTCTGGATGGTATTCGTATTAACAAGGGGTGGGGATTTGGTGTAATAATGTCCCCAGTTGCCGGAAGACATCTGCGAGGGAGTTTAAGTGGATTTTGGCTTGGAACCAATAAAGCAATAAATTCATACGAAGAGGTACCAGAGACAATTTACCGGGCACAACAACAGAAGGCTGTTCAAGATATGTTGGGATATTGCAGTTATGTATACGGATTGGATTTTGACGATTGGGTTGCTTTAGCCTCATCAGCAACGGGTTTGTCATTGTCAAAAGATAAGCTGTATCATAAAGGTCTGCAGGCGCATAACTTGGAGAAAGCTTTTAATACATTTCATGTAGGGTTTAGCCGAAAGGATGATTTCCCTTGTTATCGATACTATAATGAGGAAGTTAAATCTGGGCCATATAAGGGAGAAAAGTTAGATCATAATATTTGGGAGCGTATGCTTGATGAATATTACAGACTAAGTGAATGGGATATGAAAACAGGTCTTCAAACCAGACAAGGTCTTGAAAATATTGGAATGGAGAAAGTGGCTGACAAACTTGAAAAAGCAGGAAAGCTATTATTAGATTAGATTTGTTTTGAATCCACTATGTGGGTGTTAATGTGCATGAAAAATTCGAAGATTTTTGCCAATCTAAGGTAACACATTGACCTCTGGACTTTCTGAACATTTTACGGAATGACCAGAGGCAAAAACCACATAACCCATTGAAAGAGGGTGGTTTTATAGATACACTTTAGTTGATAGGATTTTATGGTAACATTAAACCTAAATAGGAGAAAGTGTACCCTCATTAACCCAAGAATTTAGGATATAAAAATTGGAACATTATTTATGATACGACGAGTTACGGGACGAGTTGCTCTAATACTGTAAAAGATGCCTTGGCTAAAGTGGGTGCTGAAATATTATCTGTTGACGTAGTATCGGTCGGGGCTCAGGATTTCCGGCCAATCATTACAAAGATTAAAGCACAAAAAGTCCATCCGGATATCATTTACTTTGGAGGTGTAGTCACAGAGGCTGCCCTTGTAAAGAGGCAGATGGCTGAATTGGGAATGACTGACATCCTATTACTTGATGCAAGAAATCTGAATACGTATTACGGCCAATTCATGCATTGAAAGGCATATCTATAAAAGCGGAAAAAGAAAATTTCGAAGCACCATAGGCGCGAATGGCGCAGGCAAATCGACGCTCCTGAAAGCCATTATGGACTTGGTCAAGGCGGAGTCTGGTCAAATTTTTTACGATCAAAAAGATATTACCAAGTTACCAACCCACACGATCGTCAAATATGGCATAAGCCTCGTTCTTGAAGGCAGGCAGTTATTTTGCCCTTTGTCCGTCCGAGATAATCTGCTACTGGGAACCTAATAATGCTTCGTGGGAAAGGAGAAAACAAGAGCTACAAGAAAGTCTGGACAGAGTCTATCAGCTTTTCCAAATCTTGGATGAGCGATCTGATCAGAAATCCGGGACTTTGAGCGGTGGAGAACAGCAGATGCCTGCCATAGGCCGTGCACTCATGGCAAGCCGGAATTTGAATGAAGCCGGTTTTCGTGGAAGGACCAAATACATTCCTGTCAATTTGCCTGGCATGGCTCCCCTGTTGCAGCATACAGCAAGTCAGGATTAATTATGAGTCTCACTACGGGCAACTACACTTTCTGCTTTTCATCTTTTTCTGGCTCAGAGGCCCCCATGCCGGTCTTTTCTTCTTTGATGTACTGCATAATGACTTCAAAATCGTTACTGTCCAGTAGCTTCACTTCCTTCAGCCAGACAAAGGCCTCAGAAATTCTAAATAGGACATGGGGCTCTACGCTACAGTTCCGAATGTAGTCCTGCCCCCCTTGTTCCCTATCCAATAGCACCACCAGTTCGCTGACGATACCCCCTTGTTCTCTCGCCGCCTCTGCCGCATCAATAACACTTTGTCCGGTGGTGATGAGGTCGTCAATCATAACGATTCGATCATTCCTCTCCATGTCTCCCTCTATCTTCTTGCGAACGCCATGTTCTTTCCTTTCTTTTCGGTAGTACAACATAGGAATAGCGAGTTTCTGGCTGACAATAGTAGCAAAAGGGACCCCGGCTGTGGGAACCCCCATGATTTTATCAACCTTGGTCCTTCCTATTTCATTAACCACAATGCGGGCAAGAGAATTTCCAATCCAGTCCATAGCAATGGGATTGGAAATCGACTGCCTGAGATCCACATAATAAGGACTCTTTTTCCCGGAATGGAGGATATAATCACCAAATTTCAATGCGTTATTACGGACGAGACCCAGGGATATCTGCTTCATCAAATATCTCTTTTCTTCTTGCCATATCTTTCTTTCTATGTCTTGGAATTGGTTACTACCCATTTTGTGACCTCCATTCTTTCTGCAGGGTGTTAGAATCATGCATTCCTACGAAACACCCTGCTTTCTCTCCTCGGCGGGATGTCTATAAGGCGTCCCCGTCCTTAGAAACATCAGGGAGACAGGGGGAAACCACCACAACCTCAAGCACCTTCCAAAGGCAAAACCCTCTTTTGTAATTCTCTCCTTTCTCCCCGGGTTAGTATCCGATCTGCCAGTTTGTTTGGATTAATGAGGTTAGATCTTTGAATTGGTCTTCCAGAGATGCCCCGGAAGAAATCTTTTCCAGCAATGATCCAATGATGTGTTTATATTTAGCCTCCAATCTCTTGATTTCACCTTTCTCGGGATTCGCCTCCACGACTTGAGCCAAGTCGAAGAAGATGCAACCCAACACATAAGCGCTTACCAATCTACTTGGGTCGGTCTCTTGTCGGCAACATTTTTCCATCTTATGTAAGTTGTTATAATAAAAACCTCCGTTTAGGAGATCTTTGACTAAGATCAAGTCGCTTTTTAGCATTTTCAACTTGCCTCCCTTCCCCTTTTTTGGAGCCCCATTTGTCAGGATTAGATCTTTCCCTTTTTTGCCTATTATGAATTTCATAGCAGCTTGTGTATCTTAATGCAACACCAAAAACCTCCTGGCATCCATTTTTGGCAAGCATCACCAAATATACTGCAGGTTCGAACAGTCTGAACAGATCTGTGTGGGGCGACAAGGACACCATGGTATGCTCATCCCAGGCCGGTCATTGATAAACGAATCCGAAGACGACTCGTGCCGATCTCGCCTTTCCCCTTTTGGCGTAGCAGAGATAACTAAAATAATTCATAAGAAAGGAGGATTTAAAAACTTCGCCACTTGCGATTTGTCTTGACAAACTATCTTTGCTAAACTTAAATTTTCTTTAGGAAAACTGAAAAGGCTGAAATGGAGGGTTGACCATGAAAGACACCTTTGATCGAATCATAAAAGGAGGACTGGCTGTTTGTCCTAGGAGGCTGTCTGAGAATGAGAAATTTTTTCCAAGATCAAGGAAGGCGAAAATTATAACCGCAGGAATACATTGAAGTATTTCGAGGATTATAATTTGAGCCTGACGTCCCGCTATTAGCGGGAGGGAAAATAGCCATT
>JAHJUB010000035.1 GCA_018829455.1 Candidatus Omnitrophota bacterium | reverse complement strand
GGAAGGCCGCATAGCCGAAGACTGTGCACAAAAAGAAGGAATTTATGGCGGGCCACTCATTCAATAACCTTACAGGGGGGTGGTACACTTTTGAGTTAGCGGGGTGGTACACTTTTACTTGACTACGAACAGGTAGTAAGGGTCTCATCGGTCAAAGCGGCTAATCCTTTGCAAAAAAAGGAATTTACCATTTCGTTTTCCTGACCCAAGAGCAAAGCGTGGTCGGCATAGGCGGCCATGCCCTTCAAATTGTACAGCAGGAGTTCCCGGAGACTCTGGTTGTCTTCCTCCAGTCCGGGATTGGATAGTATTCCAATCGCCTGGCTCTGTTCTAACAAACCATTTTTGGTGTCAGCCGGTTTCCAGTTAACTACTTTCGGCAGCTGACCGTCAAAGTCCTTGCCTTCCTTTTCCCGGTAGGCTTTCAGGAAAGAGCTTTTCACCTGCTCTTTAACCGCATGCGCTTTTCGAACCATCTCTTCCAGGCGCGGCGGGTCAAAATTTACATTGGTGACCGTGGCAAAAAGGCCTTCCGTCAAAAAACGGTCAACGGCTTTGTCTTTTATGCCCAATTCCCTGGCCATCTTTCCGTAAACGGCAATCCCTTCCAAAGCGTAAACCAAAAGGTCCTGGAGGTTAGACGCCTCCGGACTTTTTCCGCACGTCCCCATTTTCACACAACCACTGCCCTGCGTTACCTGCTCGCACTGCCGACAAAACATATCCATAAAACCTCCCGATTAAACAATAATCTACGCTACTTCCATCAGGAAAGACGCTCGGTTAATCAGATTCATTGACCATATGATACCAAATAAGTATCGTTATGTCAAATCGACTTGACACCCCTGCCAGAAGTTGCACCTTCTTCGCTTCTTCGGCGAATGGCGGGGAGTCTGTATTTGCCGGACCTGCTGTTTCTGCAGGGACGGCGTATTTGACAACAATGATATTGATACGGTATCATTAAAATAGGCAAACATGAAAACCGGATTAATCACCCGCAATACGGATTATGCGGTTCGGACGCTTATGTTTATGGCCCGGCGGAAAAAAGGGGCGGTTTCCGTTTCCGAACTGGCGCGGGAATTAAAAATCCCAGGACCTTTTTTAAGAAACATAATGCAGATGCTGGGCCAGAAAGGTATTCTTAAGTCATCCAGGGGGAAGGGGGGAGGGTTCATTTTTGCGGTTCAGCCCGGGAAGATATTTTTGACCGATTTGATGAAGATTTTCCAGGGCGCGTTAAAAATAAACGAATGCATTTTCAAAAAAAGGGTTTGTCCGAATAAGAAAACGTGTTCTTTAAGGAAAGAACTCTGCGAAATCGAGGATTTAGTGATTACCAGATTAAAAAACATAAATTTACTTTCTCTGGCAAAAAAGGATGAGGAAAATGGCCAAAAGAAAAATAATTAAAATTGACGAAGAAAAATGCACCGGATGCGGATTATGTATCCCAATCTGCCCCGAGGGAGCGTTGCAGATAATAGACGGAAAGGCTCGGCTGATAAGCGATTTATTCTGCGACGGACTTGGCGCCTGTCTTGGTCCCTGTCCGGTTGCCGCAATTACCGTTGAAGAAAGAGAGGCGGAACCTTATGATGAAAATGCTCACATTCACTCAGAATGTCCCGGCGCCAGGATGGTTGATTCGAGAAACAAGGTTGAAGAGGAAGAGGGCGGCGCATCTGTGAAAGTAAAATCACAGTTAAGGCAGTGGCCGGTTCAGTTGCATCTGATCAACCCGGAAGCGCCGTATTATCAAAAAGCGGATGTTTTGCTTGCGGCTGATTGTGTTGCTTACGCGCTCGGAAATTTTCATAATGAATACCTGAAAGGGAAACCAATCGCGATTGCCTGTCCGAAACTTGACGAGAATCAAGAAATATATCTCGAAAAAATCAGAGCGTGGTTTGAGGATGCAAAAATAAACACCCTCACGGTTATGATTATGCAGGTTCCCTGTTGCCGGGGATTATTAAATCTTGCCCAGACCGCTCTTGAGAAATCCAAAAGAAAGGTTCCGGTCAAATATATTGTGGTGGGGATAGGCGGTGAAATTATTGAGGAAGAATGGCTCTAATTTATCCGGTCCACGTCCTGTAAAATAATAGCCTCAGCCAATTCCCGGTCCACGGCAAACTGGGAAAGGCCTACCTGGAAAACGTAAGAAGGAAACTTCTGGAGAAGAGTTATGGTTTTCCCGGGCAGGATTCCCATCGCCATAATCTTTTGAAGCCGTTGTCGGTTTGCGGTTTGAAGGTAGGCGACCACCCCTTTTTGTCCGACTTTTAATTTTGCCAGGGGCAGGATATTATCGCACGTGTTCTTGACCGGATTCCCGCGGAATCGAAATCTCATAGATATACCCCCAATAAGCCCAGAACCTGACTGACAAAATATCCGGCCGAAAAAGAGAAGAAAAGGACAAAGATGGATATGGCCAGTCCGGTTTTCCAGCCCCGTTCCTTTACGTTCATCAGGAATTGGGCGACGCAGGGCAGGAAGAGCGTCAGGGTAATGCAGGCAACAACCAGCTGGTTTCCGGAGAGCAATCCGGCTTTTTTGAGGTCATAGAGCCCGGCGGCTCCATAGTCTCTCCGGAAGAAACCGAAAAGAAAAGCCACCGCGGTATTATCGGGAAGGCCTATCCAGCGGACCGGATGCTCCAGAACCTTGGTAAGCAGGCGGAATAGTCCGGACAACTGGCCGAACCAGATTAAAACGCTGGCCAGGATGAACATAGGCAAAATTTCAACAAAGTACCACTTGACCCTGGCGTATGTTTTGGTGAATATGTTATTCAGATTGGGTAATCTCAGGGGCGGAATCTCCATGTAAAATGAAGGTTCGTCACCCGGGATAATCATTGAGGCAAAATATCCCACCAGGATGAATATGGTTATCACCACGACGGCCCAGACTAAAAGGGCTTTCGGGCTGCCGGCTAAAAGCCCCAGAATTACTCCCATCTGGGCCGAACAGGGGACGGCCAGGGCCAGTAAAAGCGTGGCGATGACGCGTTCTCTTTTGGTGGGCAGGGTTCGGGTTACCATCGTGGCCATCGTGCCGCACCCCAGGCCCAGGACAATGGGTATGACCGCCCGGCCGGTCAGCCCTATTTTTTTGAAGATTCGGTCGATAAGCAGGGCAAGCCGAGGCAGATACCCGGTATCTTCTATAACGGCAAAGACCAGAAAGAAAGTAGTAACGATGGGCAGTATCAAAGCAACCGCATAACGTATTCCCAGGGTTATAATTCCGTAATCGCCGGCAAACAGGTCCCGGAAAACCGGCCAGGGGATGAGGAGAGCAAAAGTTCTTTCCACAAAGGGGTTTACGATCTTTTCAAAGAGATCAATTTCAAGGAAATCAACCAGGGTCCCCGCGCCGAAACCGCCCACGAATTTATAGAGGCCGAAATAGAGTATTAAGAAGAGCAGGGGAGTTCCGGTAACCGGGTTGGTCATGATGCGGCTCAATCGTTCTCTCAGCGGCAGCTTTGTCCCCGGCCGGTATTCCACCGTCTCTTTTACAATCCGGTTGACTTCTTCCTGCCGCCTCAGGGCGATTAAATAGGCCAAAGGCTCCTGGTAATGGGCCTTGGTCCGGGCTGCTATTTCCGCTATCTCTACGGAAGTCTCCGGGGATTCGGTTGCCGTCGTCAGGGAAGTTAGTTCATCATCTCCCTGGAGCAGCAGTAAGGCCACGGCGCGTCTTGATATATTGTAGTCACCCTTAAGCAGGGTTTCGATCCTCTCCAGGGATATTTCCAGAAAGTCTCCGGCCGCTTTATCTTTTGTTCCGTGCATATTCCTCAACCTTTCCTCTCAGGATATCTACCCCGCGGCCGGTAGTGGAAACGGTGGCTAAAACCGGAATCTTCAGTTCTTTTTCTAACTGTCGGAGATCAATCTTGATTCCCATTTTTTCGGCGTCGTCCATGATATTCAGCACCAGGATAACCGGCGATCGCGCCTCTATTAATTGAAGCGTCAGGGAAAGCATCCTATCCAGGTTTTTGGCGTCAACTACGTGGATGACAACCTCCGGGTTTTCCCGGAGTAAAATGTTCCGGGCGACCCGTTCTTCTTCCGTGACCGGCAGGAGCGAATACATACCCGGCGTGTCCAAAACTTCAAACGTTTCGCCGCCGATTTCCGTCCTGCCCCGGCTGATTTCCACCGTAGTGCCGGGATAATTGGATACGTTTACGTAGGTGCCGGTCAGCCGGTTGAAGAGCGCCGCCTTGCCGACGTTGGGATTGCCGACTAAGGCAATTTTTTTCAAACCCCTAACCATTGTTTTCGTCCCGACATTTACGGCATATTCCGTAGAGTTCCATCCGGTGTTCCTGAGGAAGGAACCCGTGGGTTTTGCTCAGTCTTTCCTGGAGTTTTTCAATTTCCGGGTCAACCACCTCCACAAACCGGCCGCATCTTGTGCAGATGAGGTGGTCGTGGTGCCGGTGGCCGTAAAGATGCTCATACCGGGCCGGGCCGCTTTCCAGTTTCAACTCCCGGCAGAGGCCGGTTGCGCAGAGCAGTTTCAGGGTGCGGTAGACCGTGGCGAACCCCACCGAGGGATATTTCTGTTTTACGGCCAGGCATAACTCCTCGGCGGTCAGGTGCCGGTCAATACTAAGAAATATGTCCAGAATCTCTTTTCGTTGCTTGCTGTGCTTAAATTTATGGGCCGAAAGATAATTTTGGAATATATTTGTTTCTTTATCTTCCATACTAAATCTCCTCGTATAATATGTTTTATCTTTAAGTAGTTAGCGGTTGGGAGAATAGATGTTATATTCTCCCCGCGCCGATGCAATTTTGTTCCTTGAAAATCTGGAAAACTTGATTTTTTCAGCCGGGCTCTTTATGATATCTCT
>JAHJUB010000034.1 GCA_018829455.1 Candidatus Omnitrophota bacterium | reverse complement strand
CAGAAGCGTGCGGACTTCGTCCCCCGAAGGCGGATTGTAACTGACGCGGTTAAAAAAACATCTAATATAACATCGTCGTCATTGCGAGGAACGCTGTTTGTGACGTGGCAATCCCGTTTGTTTAAGGTTGAGATTGCCACGCTGGACTTCGCTCGCAATGACCCAAGACCAAGGAGACCAAATGGCTAAAGAAAAGATTATCGGGATTGACCTGGGCACTAGCAACTCGGCCGCAGCCGTTTACGAAGCCGGCCGCGCCTCCATCATCCCCAGCGCCGAAGGGCCGACCCTTTCCGGCAAAGCGTTCCCGTCTTACGTGGCCTTCACCAAAGACGGCCAGGTCCTGGTAGGCGAACCGGCGCGCCGCCAGGCAGTCGCCAATACGGAAGGAACGATTCTGGGCGCCAAACGGAAGATGGGCACCGATTTTAAATACAACATCTACGGTAAAGAATATACGCCCCAGCAGATTTCCGCTTTCATCCTCTCCAAGATAAAGAAGGATAGCGAAGCCTTCCTGGGAACCGAGGTTAAAAAAGCGGTCATCACGGTGCCGGCCTACTTTAACGACAACCAGCGCCAGGCAACCAAAGACGCCGGCACCATCGCCGGGCTGGAAGTGGTGCGGCTCATCAATGAACCAACCGCAGCCGCTTTTGCTTACGGACTGGAAAAGATTGAGCAGGAAATGAAAATTATGGTCTTTGACCTGGGCGCCGGCACTCTGGATGTCACGATCATGGACCTGCATAAGGGCGTGGGCACCGTAGTCTCCACCACTGGCGACACCCAGTTGGGCGGTTTGGACATGGATAAGTTGATTATTGATTATATCGCCTCCGAGTTCAAAAAAGAATCCGGCCTGGACGTCAAGAACGACAAGATGGCGATGCAGCGCATCCACGAAGCAGCCGAAAAAGCCAAAATTGAGCTTTCCACCACCCTGGCCACCGACATCAACCTTCCTTACATAACCGCGGACAGCTCCGGACCAAAACATTTGACCATGTCTATCCGGCGTTCCAAACTGGAAGATTTAATCCGGCCGATTATGGACCGGTGCAAGGAACCGCTGAAACAGGCGTTGTCTAACGCCAAGATGGAACCCAAGGAAATAGACAGAATTATCATGGTCGGCGGACCAACCCGGATGCCGATAGTCCAGGCCTTCCTGGAAGAATACGTCGGCCGCAAAGCAGAAGGCGGGGTTGACCCGATGGAATGCGTGGCGCTCGGCGCCGCCATTCAGGGCGGAATCCTGTCCGGAGACACGAAGGACAAAGATCTGCTCCTCCTGGAAATAACACCATTTTCCCTGGGAATTGAAACACTGGGCGCCGTGTCCACCAAACTGATTGAGCGCAGCACCACTATTCCGACCCGTAAATCCCAGATATTTTCTACGGCCGCCGACGGCCAAAATGCAGTTGACATTCACGTGCTGCAGGGCGAACGGGCGATGGCCGCCGACAACGTCTCGCTGGGTAGTTTCCAGTTGACCGGCATACCATCCGCGCCGCGGGGAATGCCGCAGATTGAAGTGACTTTTGACATTGACGCCAACGGCATCATGAACGTTTCGGCAAAAGATAAAGGAACCGGCAAGGAACAATCCATCAAGATTACCGCTTCCACCAAACTCGCCAAGGATGAGATTGAGAAGATGATCAACCAGTCAGAGCAGTTTGCGGAAGCGGACCGTAAGAAGAAAGAAGTGGTTGAATCCGCCAACCAGGCAGACAATCTTATCTACACCACGGAGAAAACACTCAAAGAACACGGCTCCAAACTGCCGGAAGACGAACGCAAGCAGATTGAGGAAAAAGTTGCCGGCCTGAAGAAGGAACTGGAATCGCCCGATAAGACGGTTGAATCGCTTAAGACCGCCATGGAATCGCTGAGCCAGGCCGCCAATAAACTGGCCGAGATTATCTACAAACAGTCGCAGGCACAGGGCCAGCAGGCAGAACCGGGCGCGGAAGGCGCGGGTCCGGGTCAGACAGGTCCCGAAACCGGAGCAGGTGGCGGTCCGGAAGAAAAGAAAGAAGGCGAAGGCCCGATCATCGACGCGGAATTTAAGGAAAAATGATTTGAACGTAGGGGGCGGATTCATCCGCCCCGCGGGCGCGATAAATCGCGCCCCTACAAAAACATAAAAACCCCGCAAGGTTTTAGTCTTGCGGGGTTTTTCGTATGTCCCCAACCCAACTTGACTTTACTTTACATCCAATATAAAATAAAGTGTAATTTACTTTATATTAAATAACCGGAGACATAAAAATGGGAATATACCGGAGAACAATCTTCGAAAAACTGATTAAATATTTAAATACGAAAGACGCCGTGGTTCTGCATGGCGCCAGACAGGTCGGAAAAACCTATATCCTGTTTTACCTTAAAAAATATCTCGAAGAAAGGAAAGAGGCGTGCCATTACCTGGACCTGGAAGATTCGCGCTTCGTGCAAATCCTGGATGCCGGCCCCCAGGAGTTTATTAAATATCTGGCGGAGGAAGGTTTTGACCTTGAACCCTTGTCAAAAAAAGCAAAAAAAGTTTTTGTGCTCATCGACGAAATCCAATATTTGAAAAACCCGTCTTCGTTTCTTAAGATAATCGTTGACCACTTTCCGCAGATCAAACTGTTCGTTTCCGGTTCGTCAAGTTTCAACATTAAGCGCAAATTTAAAGATTCCCTGGTGGGACGAACGGTAAATTTTGACATCTTCAACCTCTCTTTTCCGGAATTCCTTTTATTTAAAAGATATAAATTTACAGAGGCGGCCACATACACGAAAAGGAAGGAGGGCGAACTTAAGAATTTATATCGAGAATACGCCCTGTTCGGCGGCTACCCTAAAATCGTTTTAACGCCGGATGTGGAAATGAAAGAAAAATACCTCCAGCAAATCATAGATACATACCTCAGAAAAGACATCAGGGATTTGGGAGCGGTAAAAAATATTGACAAATTTAACAAACTCTTGGAAGTACTGGCTTCTCAGAGCAGCCAACTGCTGAATGTAGCGGAAGTTTCAAACACCTGTTCCTTGTCCAAGGCAACAGTTGAAAATTATCTTTTCCTCCTGGAACAGACCTACGTCATCAAGCTGGTCAGACCTTACAGCACAAACATAAGGTCCGAGTTGTTCAAAACCCCGAAAATATTCTTTTACGACAGCGGGCTGATGCAGATGCTGTGGTTAAAAGGACTTCAAAAACAATTGCTCGGCCCGGTGTTTGAAACCAGCGTTTTTGCGGAACTGGTTAAAAAATACGGAGCGGAAACGGTCAATTTCTGGAGAACTACCGACAAAAAAGAAATTGATTTCATCTTAAAAAGAAAAAACGAGATTCGGCCAATTGAAGTGAAAATGAATACCTTCCAATTCAAGCCGAAGGCCGTTAAATATTTCCTGGAAAAATACAAATTAAAAAAATATCAGGTGGTTAGCCTTGAAGGAGAAATAGATGACCACCACTATTTTTATCCCTGGCGGGTCTGAAACCGTAAAAAGTTCGGTGAAGCATTGACGCAAAACCGCGGATTAACATATAATAAGGGCTGCGATGGAAGAAGAAAAGATACGTTACCTGGCCCACCTTGCCCGGATTCAACTGAGCGAGGAAGAGGTCCACGCTCTCAAGAAAGACCTTTCACAACTGCTGGATTACGTCGGACAGTTAAAATCGTTGGCAACCGACGAAGTTGAACCGACCAACGCCGTGCTTCCGGCTTACAACCGGTTTCGCAAAGACGAGATAACGCTCTCTATGCCGGTTGAGAAAGCGCTGGCAAATGCGCCGGACCGGATGGGCGATTTTTTCCGCGTCCCCCGCGTCATTACGGAACGTAAAACAAATGAATAGTGCGGCGGAAGAACTGACGCCCTGGCAGAAGGTGCAATTAGCGCGCGAACCGAACCGGCCCCACACCAGAGATTATATTGATAATTTAATCATTGATTTCGTGGAATTGCACGGTGACCGTTATTTCGCGGACGACCCGGCCCTGATTGGCGGAATCGGAAAATTCAACGGAAATACGGTCGTCATCTTCGGACATCAAAAAGGCCGGGAAACAAAGGAAAATATCCGGCTCAATTTCGGGATGGCCCACCCGGAAGGATACCAGAAAGCCAGACGCCTGATGAAATTAGGTGAAAAATTCCGCTTTCCGGTAATCAGTCTGGTGGATACGCCTGGCGCACATCCGGGAATGGAAGCGGAGGAACGAAACCAGGCAGCCGCCATAGCGCAAAATCTGATGGCGATGTCAACCATGCGCACACCCATAATTACGGTAATAATCGGCGAAGGCGGAAGCGGCGGAGCCCTCGGCATCGCCCTGGCCGACCGGGTCCTGATGCTGGAAAACAGCGTCTACTCGGTAATCTCTCCGGAGGGCTGCGCAGCCATTCTGTGGAAGAAACAGGAGGCAAAAGAAGAAGCGGCCCGGGCCTTGAAACTAACCGCTCCGGACCTTTTGGAATTCAAAATTATTGACGAAATTATCCCGGAACCACCTGGCGGCGCCCATCTTGACCCGAAAACTACCATTGAAAAAGTGGCGCAGGCGCTTAAAACAAACCTGGAGCAATTGAAGGACCTGCCCGTGGAACAGTTGTTAAGCCGGCGTTACGAAAAGTACCGGCGTATTGGAGTCTTTAAAGAGTAGGGATCGGATTTATCCGACCCGCGCGGGTTCGATAAATCGAACCCCTACATTAATAACAATGAAGACAAAGGAAAAGAAACTGGTAATCGGACTGCCTAAAGGAAGCCTGGAGGAGACCACCAAACGGCTCTTCCAGAAGGCCGGCATCAACCTTTACGGTAAACCCCGCGCTTATTATCTGGTATCCGACGATACGGAACTGGAAATAATGTTAATCCGGGCTCAAGAAATACCCGGTTACATTGAAAGCGGCAGTCTTGACTTGGGCCTGACCGGCCAAGACTGGATTATGGAGACCGGCGCCCGGGTGAAGGAAGTAGCGGAATTTTCCTATGCTAAAAGCGGGCTCGGGGCGGTCCAACTGGTACTGGCAGTACCGGAGGAATCCGGAATTAAAAGCGTAAAGGATTTAGAGGGAAAACGCATCGCCACCGAATTAGTCCGGGTTACCCGGGATTACCTCAGGCGGAAAGGCGTCAAAGCGGAGGTGGAATTTTCCTGGGGCGCCACGGAAATTAAAGCGGGTAAGTTATGCGATGCAATTGCAGAACTGACCGAATCAGGCGCAACCATTCGGGCGCACAATCTGAAGATAATAGATACGATCTTAACCTCAACCACCCGGCTGATAGCCAACCCTAAGTCCCTGGCCGACCCCTGGAAAAAAAAGAAGATTGAGTATGTAAGTCTCCTGCTCCGGGCGGCGTTGAACGCGGAAGAATTAGTTGGACTCAAATTGAACGCGAACGAAATAAACCTGAAAAAAATATTCGGCGTTTTGCCGGCGCTTAAAAGACCGACTATTTCCAAACTCACGGAACCGGGCTGGTGCGCCGTGGAAGTCATTTGTAAACGTGACGAAGTAACATCTCTCATACCGAAGTTAAAGAAAGCCGGCGCGGAGGGTATCGTGGAATATCCGTTAAACCGCGTCGTGTTCTAAAGACGGTAAATGGAGGTTAAATGCCTTGCGGAAAAAAACGTAAACGCACTAAGATGGCGAAACATAAAAGAAAGAAGCGCCTTCGCCGCGACCGACACAAGAAAAAAGAGGGTTAATTAAGGGACACCCCTAACGAAAATGGCAAAAATTACCGGCCGGTCTTTGTTTCTGACTGGCCTGGCCTTCTTTTTTCTGATAGGCCGGGTGCAAACATCAGAAAAAAACTCCTATGCCGCTTATCTGAAAGGCGTAACGGCCGCCGGGGAGGGTGATTTTGCCCTGGCGGAGTCCTACCTGAAAGACGCCAGCCGGTTTGCTCCCAGGAGCAGCGAGGTTTGGAACGCGTTAGCCAAAATCTATCTCCAGGAAAGTAAATTCAAGGAGGCGATTACCGCCTACAACCGGGCAAAGTCTCTTAATCCGGAAAATAATAAGGAGATTTACTACGGACTTGGCCTGGCCTACCTGCGCCTGCAAAAAAATGCGCTTGTCCGGCTCCAGTACGAAACACTCATCAAGCGTTTCCCGAAAGAAAGAGAGGCCTATCTCCTCCTGGCCGACCTTTATGCCAGCGCCGGACTCAGCAATGCCGCCCGGAATACCTATCGGCAAATCCTTACGTTCCTGCCCGACAATCCGCTTATCCTTTATAACTACGCCGTTCTTCTGGCGCAGCAAAAAGATTACAAGACCGCTCAAAAATATCTGGTTAAAGCAACCGGCCTAGCGCCTAACTTCATTCCGGCCGGAGCGCTCCTGGCCAAAATTTATTGGGAAACCGGCAACCTTGCGGCCGCAGAAGAAAGTTACCGCCGAATTCTGGAACTGGCGCCCAATGACCCGGGAATCCTGTTCGGCCTGGCCAGGGTATACCTTGAGGAAAAAAAATGGACGGAAGCCGGGACTGTTCTGGAAAAAATTACGAACCCAAAAAATGACGAACTTTTAAGGTTGCTTGGTTTTGTCTACCGCCAGAAGAAAGAACCGGAAAAAGCCCTTCTTGTCTTCCAGCAGGCGCTGGAATTAAAAGATGACCCCCGCACCAGGTTTTACCTATCTCTGACCCTGGATGATTTGAAACGGGACACCGAGGCAATGGAACAACTGCGCAAAACAATCAGCCAGGACCCGGAAAACGACGAGGCGCTTAATTACCTGGGATACACCCTGGTGGAACGGAATGAAAAACTGGACGAGGCCGAACAATTAATTAAGGAAGCAGTGCGCCTGAAACCGGAAAACGGCGCATACCTTGACAGTTTGGGATGGCTCTATTTTAAGAAGGGTAATTTTCCCTTTGCCCGTTATTATCTCTTGAAGGCAATTCGGCTGGAACCGGACCCGGAAATTTACCAGCACCTATCGGAACTATACCGGCGGCTGGGCAATACCAAAAAAGCGGAATATTACCGCCAGAAATCTATTTCCAGCCCAGCTGCGCCATAACCGCCCCGGCTTCATCCTCGCTGGAACAACTAACCTGAATAAAAAGACCTTCCGGTTTGAGATTTTTCAGGACCAGGGGAATCTCGTCTATGGTGGGATAAACAATGATGGACTTCTTCTTCGCCTGAATCTTCTGGTAGAGCGGGAACCAACGGCTGATACCTTCCTTGTCAAACCTGGCTCCGCGTACCCATTGAATCGCGTTCAGTTTCGGTATTTCCAGCAGAAGGTCAAGGTGCTGAAGCGCCTCCACACCGTCCAGGTGGTAAATGGAATAATCCAGGTATTTTATCTCACTTAAGAGTTCTTCCAAAAAAAATTCCCGGTACATTCCGGCGGAGACAAGGCAGGAAAAATCATTCTGAACCGGATATGATTTCCCGGGCGCCCAAATAGACATCCAGGAATCCGTGCCCGGCTGTTTGTCTTTTACTATCCGGTAGTAATCATCATAGACTTTTTGCCAGGCCTGATATAACCGCTTCATCGCTTCTTTGACCCCTTCCGGATGCTCAATCAAATCCAAGGCGGCTTTATCCGGTCCGCCCCTTAAGACTGCCAGAGCATCAAAACCGCCGTGCAGGTCGGTAGGGGCTACCAGGAACTTTCCCCGACCTCTCTTAATTGCCCGGCGGGTCAGTTCCAGATTTTTTTGGTAAATCGGGTTTGAATCCTCAATCTTAAGACAGGAAGGGTCTTTGTAATCCTTGAGAATGTTTTGCGACCAGTCTGTCCAAGAAGTAATATCTGAGTCTTCAGAGAAGTTTAGTTCTGTT
>JAHJUB010000033.1 GCA_018829455.1 Candidatus Omnitrophota bacterium | reverse complement strand
TATAACAGTACTTAAAGAAAGGGAATTTGCCGCCAAAGAAAGAAAAACTTGAAATCGTCCTTTTCGCTTCCGCTTCAAGGCGAGGCGGGCGGAAAGGGGGTTTGGGGGGAATTCCGCCCGCCGAGCCCGTTAATGAAATCAGTTCGGATATTTTCAAATAGACACCGCCTTCGCTCGCCGTAGCGAGCTTCCGCCTACGCGCGAGGCTACGGCGGACACGTCGGCGGACGCAGTCCGCTATTTTCGCGTAGGAGAGAAGCTTCCTCTTATGGGGATTCGAACCCAAAAGGGCGCGGGAAAATGTATTTTACCGGAGGAGAGAAAAAGATGGCAAAAAAATTGAGAGTCGGAATAATCGGTGCCGGAGGCATCGTCCAGGTGGGTCATATCCCCGGGTTTCAGAAAGCGCCGGATGTGGAAGTGGCGGCAATTTGTGACCCGAATATAGCCAAGGCCGGCGCGGTGGCCAAAAAGTTCGGCATTCCGAAAACCTTCGCCGATTACCGGAAGATGCTGCAGGAAAAAGAGATCAACGTCATCAGCATCTGTTCGCCCAATTACTTCCACAAGGAACAGGCGATAGCCGCTTTGTCCAGCGGCCGGGACGTTCTCTGCGAAAAACCGGTTTCCATGAACAGTATTGAAACAAACGAGATTCTGAAGGTAGTCTCCAAGACCAACCGGAAATTTATGGTCGCCTTTCCGCACCGGTTTTCCGCGGTCTCTACCTTTCTTAAAAAACTAATTTCCGCTGGTGAGTTCGGCCAGGTCTACTACGCCCGGGCAAATTGTCTGAGGCGCCGGGGTATCCCTGGTTTGGGCGGCTGGTTCACCACCAAAAAACTATCCGGCGGCGGTCCTTTGATTGACTTAGGCGTTCACATCCTGGACAAGACCTACTGGCTGATGGGCGCGCCCAAGCCGGTTTCGGTCACCGGTGTCACCTTTCAAAAATTCAAGAAGGTAGCCACTGACGGTGGTTGGCCTCCTTTGGAGACCCGACATCCCGGGGACAAATACGACGGCGCCTTTGACGTGGAGGATTTGGCGGCCGCCTTCATCCGGTTTGATAACGGCGCCGCCCTTGTCCTTGAGGCATCCTGGGCCGGCAATTCGGAAACCGTATTAAGCTATAGCCTCTTTGGCGAAAAGGCAGGCGCCAGGGAGGATGCTTTCGGCCTTACCATTTTCGGCGAGAAAGCCGGGGTCCTGACCGATACGGTTGCTTCTCTGCCTCCGGTCAATGTTTACGACGAAGAGATAAAAGAGTTTGTTTCCTGCATCCGGGCAGATCGTCCGCCCATAACCACCCCGGCCCAGATTCTGGCGGTAAGCCGGATACTGGAAGGGGTGTATAAATCCGCGGCAACCGGTAAAGAGGTTGTTTTTTAATACTAAATTTAACGGCAAAGTAGTTTAAGCTCCGGAAACCCGGTTTCGGCCTTCTTTTTTGGAGCGGTAAAGCGCTTCGTCTGCTTTTTTAATTAAAGCCTCTTTGCTGATTGCGTCTTCCGGGAACCCGGCCACCCCGATTGAAACGGTGAGGTTTTTAGTAGGTTGTTTTTTCTCGTTAAGAAACTGGTTCTCTTCAATTCTTCTCCGGATCTCTTCCGCCTTAAGTAGAGCGCCGCTCTTTTCTGTTTCCGTAAGGATCATACAAAATTCTTCCCCTCCGTACCGGGCGGCAAAATCAGTATTTCGGATATTGATCTGAATAATTCTGGCTACCGCAGCTAGAACCGCATCTCCGGTCGGATGGCCAAAAGTATCGTTATAATCTTTGAAAAAATCTATGTCTAACATTAACAGGGAAAGGGAATGTTTGTATCTACTGCTTCGGTTCAAGTCATCTCCCAATATTTTTTGGAAGTGGCGGTGGTTATAGAGACCAGTAAGTCCGTCGGTAACGGACAGAAGTTCTACCTCGTTGTAAAGCCGGATATTTTCCAGGGCGATGCCAACTTCGTTGGCGAAGAATGAAAACATTTTGATTTCGGATTCGGTGTGGATTTTTTCCCCATCGGTCTCTATCAGGAATACGCCCAAAGTTTTTTGGGCAACGGTTATCGGAGTGGCAATAAAGGCGAAAATTTTTGATTGTTCCACAAAATTCTGGTCGCAGTAATAATCATTTTTGGCGTCCAGCGTTTCGAAGCTATTGCGGGTTATCGCAACCCGCGGGACAATTCCAAGTTTCTCGTCCAAAAGGAAAACAAACTTTTTAATTTCGGATGATTCCATTCCGAAAGCGGCCCGGCCTTCAATTGTCTTTTTCCACCCCTCTTGCTTGATCCAGAAGAGCAGAATTCTTTTCGAGGAAGGCAGGATTTCTTTCAGGGCAAGAAAGATTGTTTCCAGGGTTTCCTCGGTCTCGGTGGCAATTGCAAAGGACTGGGCAACTTCATTGGCTGACAGCAGTCCCCGGTATAAATTTTGGGAAATCACCAATTTAACTTTTTGCCGTTTGTCTATGAAGAAGAGCAGGCTGGTGAGTAAAAGGACCGGTACGGCCATAATCGCCAAACCTGATTTTACGGCGCAGAAGATGGAAAAGAGGGAGAGGGTTGCGACCAGGATGACAACCGGATAATCGGTAATCACGTTTTTGACCAGTCTCTTCATATGTTAACTGACATACTCCATTTGACCACCAAAAATAAATATTTTAGTCTGATTTCCTGCTTTACTTACCATCATTTTACTCCGATACATCTATCGTGTCAATTAAAAAATTAAAAAACTCCAAATTCTTATTCCTGCCTAC
>JAHJUB010000032.1 GCA_018829455.1 Candidatus Omnitrophota bacterium | reverse complement strand
CGGGCCGAGACGTCCAATTCGAAGAGCTTGATTACCCACAGCCAATCTTTTTGGCTGATATTGAGTCGGTTAATCCACCTTCCGCTGAAATCGGTGAAGGTGTATTTGCATCTTTTGCAGCGGTATCTTTTACCCAGAATCCGGTATATTTTTCGGCTCTTACAGCGTGTGCAAAAAACAGGGCCATTTTTCCAACACGCTTTCTTGAAAAAGAGCCGGGCCCGATTTTCAGTGCTGACAAGGGTTTGAAAGCTGTTTAGGTTCATTGACACCATTATAAACTGGTGCCAAAACTTTTACAATCACCTAAAATAAATACCCCCCACCTTACCTCCCCCGCAGGGGGGAGGAGTAAACCTATGCTGGACCTAAAATTTATCCGGGAAAACAGCCAGGCCGTGGAAAAAGCGGCGAAAGCCAAAGGCGCAGCCGTTGACATTGCCGCCATTCTATCTTTGGACGAAGGACGCCGCGCCATACTTTCCGAGGCAGAGCATCTCAGACATCAGCGCAATGAAGCCAGCGAACATATCAGCCGGTTGAAAAAAGAAGACAAGGACGCCACCAAATTGATTATTGAAATGCGGAGCGTAGCCGACCGGATAAAAGAATTAGAAGAAGGGCTGAGAACGAAAGAGGCGGAACTGGAGCAGGTTCTGAGTTTCGTACCCAATGTCCCGGCGCCGGACGTGCCGGAAGGGAAGACGGCAAATGAAAACGTAGAAGTGAGGTCGTGGGGCGAAAAACCCGTTCCGGATTTCCCGATACTGCCCCATAATGAACTGGCGGAAAAATTGGGCCTGATCAATTTTAAGGCGGCCAGCCGGATGACCGGCAGTTTTTTCATACTCTATACCGGCTGGGGCGCCCGGCTGGAAAGAGCGCTGATAAATTTTATGCTTGACCGGCACCGAAAAGAAGGTTACCTTGAGGTATCGCCTCCCTTCTTGGTCAACCGCCGCAGTATGTATAATACCGGCCAGCTGCCGAAACTGGAAAAAGATATGTACCGGGTGGAGAGCGAGGACCTGTTCCTCATCCCCACCGCTGAAGTTCCGGTGACCAGCATCCACCAGGACGAACTCTTCGTAGAGGCGGACCTGCCGGTTTACTACACCGCCTATACGCCCTGTTTCCGCCTGGAAGCCGGCGCTTACGGCAAAGATACCAAAGGGCTGCTGCGCGTCCACCAGTTTGACAAGGTGGAGCTGGTCAAGTTCTGCCGGGCGGATGATTCCCCTTTGGAATTAGAAAAATTGGTAGCGGATGCGGAGGGGATTTTGCAGGCCCTGGGCCTGCACTACCGCGTAATGCTGCTCTGCACCGGAGAGTTGTCCTTTTCCGGAGCCAAGTGCTACGACATTGAAGCGTGGGCTCCGGCGCAAAACCGGTACCTGGAGGTCTCCTCCTGCAGTAATTTTGAGGACTTTCAGGCGAGACGCGGCAATATCCGTTACCGAAACAAAAAAGGCGAGGTTCGTTTCGTGCACACCCTCAACGGTTCCGGCGTCGCCCTGGCGCGGACCGTTGCCTGCATTCTGGAAACCTGCCAGCAGAAGGACGGTACAATTGTTGTGCCGGAAGTATTAAGACCCTACCTGGACAATACCGCAGTCATTTCCTAATAATTCCAGTACTTTTGCGGCGACCTTTTCGGTCTCTGCCAAAACTTTCCGATTCGGGTTACAAATAACTTCGGTCACGTTGGAAGAAACAAGGTCTTGCAATGACCAGAGCCGGATATAATTCTCAGCAACGAGGTTCTCCAGCGCCTGGTCAAAAACCAGACGTTTCTTATTCTTTCGTTCCACCCTCAGCGCCACGGCCGGTTTTCCGGAGCTGGCTGACTCGGAGACCATGTTGATGCTGTCCTCGGTTGTGATTATCAAGTCGGCTGCGGCCAAAAATTCCGCTACCGGATTGGCAAAAGATTGCCAGTACAAGACGATGTTAAATCTCTCCGGCTCGCCGCCCAGGAATTTTCGGAAAATATTTTCCACTTTAAGGTTGGTCCGCCGGCTGGTCGTAAGGTAAATTCTGGCCGGTAATTTTTCGGAAATCTCGGCCAGGCGCTGGGAAAGTTCTTCAGCCCACTCTTCGGAAATCCGGTAATTTTTGTCGTCTCCGCCGATTAGAACTGCGATTCGGATTAGATTCCCGCTTACTATCCGCGGGAATGACATACTATTCGGACCTTCGGGTTTAATGCGGTTGGGGGCGCCCTTGATAAACATAAGGTTTTTCGCGCCGGCAATCCAGGGGTGCCGCCACAAATCCGGCTCCAACGTCACTAACAAATCAAAAAGTCTCAACCGGATAAGATCCGGATAAAGAACATGAATGCTTTTCGCCGGAAAATAACGACTCAGAATGAGATTAATCGGCGCCAGTTTACTGCCGGCCGAAATAATGGCAATTGGCCCGGGATGTTCTTTCTCAACCCCTTCCCTGGAAATTTGGCGGGGGCAATCGATTTGACCGAAACGCTTAAGCAGAAAACGCAAAATAGCGGGAGGCAAGGAATCGACGAAGTTGGCAGAAAAAATCAAAACAAACCGGTGAAAAAGAGAGGGCGGAGGAACCGTAATCGTTTCGATCGTTGCTTCCGGCAGCCTTTCCGCAATTCCAAGCGCCTGGTTGAAGTTGCCGCGGTTGCCGTCATCTAAAACTATGACCCTGACCGCATTTGTCATGGCGAACCCGTAACTGTTGCCGCAGACTTTAATTCTTTCTTCAATACCGAGTCAACCATCTCTTTCCCGCCGCGATATTTTCGAATTTCAATTTGCTCCCAAACCGTTTTCAGGGTATTTGTAAAAAAAAATTTATACGGAGTGATTGTCCTGAAATGGCGCCGTGTGTTGTATTTATTGAGTGTTTTTGTAATCTTCTCGTAATTACCCGTAATTTCACCGCTGATTTTTCCGGGGTTGCCTTCCTTTTTAAAAATTGTCGTAATGTTACGGCCGTAAGGCGCGGTCAAAGCTTTGTATACTTGAAAACCGGCTTTCCTTCCCAAACCCTCAAGTGTTTCGGGGTTAAATGTGTAAAGGTGCGCCTTGTGATACCGATTGTATGGGTCTTGCTGTATATCTTCAGCGTTGGGAACCTCTATCACCAGGAAACCGTTCTCTTTAAGCAGCGTCCAGGCTTTTTTCAGAATTTCGCAAGGATTTTCCGTATGTTCCAAAACATGATGGATGGTAATAATGTTAAACGAACTATCAGACTTAACATCCTGCACAAAAACAATTCTGACGGGAACATTCAGCTCTTCAACCGAATATTTCGCATAACCTTCATCCGGTTCTATTCCGCAAGCATTAAACCCGAGACTGCATAGCGTGTAAACAAATACTCCGGTTCCCGAACCAACATCCAAAATTAAATCATCTTTTCGGATAATATCCTTTAAATAATGATAACGACGAACAGCCTTATCCACATCCCGGTACAGGTGTTTTAATTTCGGTTTGTCGGCGCCTTTGTATTCCCGGCGATATTCTTCCGCATAAAATTTTCTGATTTCCTTGCCGGAAGAACGCGGGTCTATCCATATTAAACCGCATTTTTTGCAAATTATTGTTCTGAGGTATTTCCGATTGCGGTCTTTGAGGGAAAGTGTTCTAATGCTAGCGGAACCGCATAAATTACAAGGGATGGAACACGATTCTTTTTCTTCCCGCCGGTAATCTGCGTTCATGCCGCGGCAGTTAAGGACTCGCTTAAAGCCAAACTGATTTGCTCCAGTTGCCCATCCTCCATCTTAACTTTAATCTCCAGGACAATTGCCCGGCCGAGGTAATCTTCGGTTTCCGGATAAGAACCGCCGACCAACTCTTGGTTCACCTCATAGTGCCAGTAGTTGAGCGTAGCCGGAGTAATCCCGGATTTTGATAGGCCTTCTTTAGCCTTATCGGCCTGGCCCTGGTTTGGCGCCAGGATTACCAGAAAAGTAGCCGCATCTCCCGGGTCGTTAAAACGGCGGAAGGTAAATCCGGCCGGAAGCTTCAAGCCGTCTTTAATGCGGGACCGGTTGCGGCGCAGACTTTCCAGCATCCCGGGCAGCCGTTCCATTTGCGCCAGGCCGAAAGCAGCCAGGATT
>JAHJUB010000031.1 GCA_018829455.1 Candidatus Omnitrophota bacterium | reverse complement strand
GATTGTCAAGGAACAATTATTGCAAAACCATTACAGGATAATGGTTTCGTGAACTTTTGCTAAAAGTTTGGGTTTAATTTCGGCAACGGCTCAACTATTTTAACCTAAGACGGTGTTTTCCGTAAAGCGGACGCCGCGGATAAATTCTTCAGCGGGGAGACGTTTTTTCCCGGCGGCCTGCAGTTCGGTGAGCAATATGGCGCCTTGGCCGCAAGCCACCTCAACTCCGTTCTTGTCTGCTTTAAGGACAGTACCCGGCCTGGTCGTCGCCGGATATTTTTTATTAATCGGAACGGCTTTCCAAATCATTAGTAATGTTTTTTTATCCCCCTCACCTTTATCCTCTCCCCTCAGGGGAGAGGTATAGTGAGGGGTGAGGGGGAAGTAAGTATAGGCGCGGGGCCAGCGGATAAAAGCGCGCACCTTGGCCGCAATTTCCGTGGCGTCTTTATTCCAATCAATCAGGCCGTCTCTCTTGGTGATTTTGGCGGCATAGGTTGCCGTGTTTTCCGCCTGAGGTGTTAGTACGGCGGTTCCGTTCTCCACCTGCCTCAGACCGTCCGCAGCCAGTTCTGCGCCGATTTTCGCCAGCCGACCGCTTAAGGCAGGCGTATCTTCATCCGGCCGGATTGCTACTTTTCTTTGAGTAAGGATTGGTCCGGCGTCCATCCGCCGCGTCACCGCAATAATCGTTACGCCGGTTTCCTGCTCCCGGTTCAGAATGGCATGCTCCACCGGCGCGGCGCCCCGGTATCTGGGCAGGAGAGAGGGATGAATGTTGAATACCCCCTTTCCGGAAATTTCTAAAACCGTTTTTTCCAGCATTTGGCCGAATGCAGCCACCAGCATGATTTCTGGCCGGCAGGATTTCAGTTTCGTGATTATTTCCGGGTGGTTGATGTCAGCGGTCTCAATTACCGGTAGATTCAGCGAGCGGGCAAGGGTCTTGATTGGCGTGGAAAGTGGTTTCAGACCCCGGCCGGCCGGTTTGTCCGGCGCGGTAACCACACAGCAGATTTCCGGCGCCAGTTTCTTCAGGGCCGGCAGGCCAAGCTCTCCGCTGCCGATAAATATTATGCGCACCGTTTACCCTCTACAATGGTTGCAAAGACCGAAAGGTCCTGATTTAAAATTACGATGTCGGCGTCTTTTCCAATCGCCAGGCTGCCCTTCTTTTTTTCAAGGCCCAGGGTCCGGGCCGGGTTTTCGGTTACGGTTTTTACGGCGGCTGCAAACGTGCAGCCGGTGAACTTCATCAGCCGTCCAATCAGCTGGTTTAAGCCGAGCGTGGTGCCGACCAGGGTTTCTTTATCGCGGCGGCCGGCGCCATCTTTTGACCGGTATTTGACGCCGTCGTAAAGATAGGTTCCGTCCGGCAGGCCGGTTGAAGTCACGCCGTCGGAAATTGTCACAAAACGGGAATCTCCGAGAATGTTGAAGGTGAATCTGACGATTTCCGGGTTGAGGTGAACCCCGTCGGTAATGACCTGACAGGTTACGCGCTTGTTTTCCAAGATGGCCGGCAGCGGACCCGGGGACCGGTGGTGCATCGACGGCATGGCGTTAAAAAGATGGGTCACGTGGGAGATTCCGGCTGCTATCCCCGATAAGGTCTCCGCGTAGGAAGCGCTGGAATGGCCGAAAGAAGCGATTGTGCCGGAATCAACTAATTTTCGGATAATTTCAAGATTACCCGTCAGTTCCGGCGCGATAGTCATCATTTTAAGGGTTTTGCCGGTTAGATGCTGTATCTCTTTTAAGATTTTCAGCGATGGCTTGCAGATAGAATCCGGCAGAACTCCGCCTTTTTTTTCCAGAGAGATAAACGGACCTTCCAGGTGAATTCCTAACAGGTTCGCGCCACCCAAATTCTGGCCGGTCTTTTCCGACGCCACGGTGACCGGAAGGTTTTCGGCGCCTGGTTTGAATACGGTGGTGGCCAAAAAACCGGTTGTGCCAAGCCGGGCAAGAGTTTGTGAGATGGTTTCCAGCGCGTTCCGGTTGGCGTCCAGAATGCTTGCGCCGCCGGCCCCCTGGATATGCACATCAATAAAACCGGGCGCAACGATGCGTCCGGCCGCGTCCAGGACTTCGCACCCTCCGGAATCGGTTTTAATCTTTCCGATGCGGACGATGGTCTTGCCGCGTATCAAAATATCAACCCTGCCAGCATCTAACCCACTTCTATTCTTCGGCGTATGGCAGGGACGAGTGTAGTTCTCAACATTTTCTTTTTTCGGGGAATTGAAGAGGCGTCCGTTTTTGATTAGTAAATAGTTTGGCATTTTATTGTTTCGCAACCCCTTATATTTTAACGTTTTTCCTTTTCCTCGTCAAAATATTTTGCCTTTGACTTTTTGTTCTGTTTCCTGATATGATTTACAACTTAACCGCCTGAAATGAAAAACGACACTATCTGCGCCATATCCACTCCGCTGGGCCGCAGCGGTATTGGAATTGTCCGGCTCTCCGGTCCCGAAACCTACCCACTCCTGGAGCGGCTTTTCCGGGGCAAAAAGGGCCAGTCGGTAAAGTTAAGTCAACTCCCCTCTCATACGGTCAAGTACGGCTTTATCCGGGAAGGCGGCCAAATTAGGGACGAAGTTCTCCTGACGGTAATGAAGAGTCCCAGAAGTTACACCCGGGAGGATATGGCGGAGATTGGCTGCCACGGCGGACTGGTCCCGCTGAAGGGAGTTTTAAGGGCGCTTATTTCGGCCGGCTGCCGGCTGGCCGAACCAGGCGAGTTTACCAAGCGCGCCTTTCTTTCCGGCCGGATAGATTTGGCCCAGGCCGAAGCGGCGCTGGCCGCCATCAACAGCCGGACCGAAACCGGGCTTTCCGCCGCCTTGAACCAGTTGCAGGGCCGGCTCTCCCGGAAGGTCGCGGAATTGGAGGAGAAGGTTCTTGCTCTTTTAGCAGAAGTAGAAGCCGAGATTGAATTTCCGGAAGACGGATTGCCGAGGGGAAACAGAAGTTCTTATCAGAAAAGAATATCCGGAATTTGCCGGAAGGCAAAGGAGTTTATCTCCGGCGCCGAAGAAGGCAAAATTCTGGAAGAAGGTTTGAAGGTGGCGATACTGGGCCGGCCGAACGTCGGGAAGAGCAGTCTCCTGAATATCCTCCTGGCGGAAGAACGGGCGATTGTAACCGATATTCCGGGCACCACCCGCGATGAAATATCGGAAATGGTCAATGTGTCCGGCTGGCCGTTGAAGATTATTGACACCGCCGGTATCCGGCAACCCAAAGACAAGATTGAAGAAGCCGGCGTTTCCCGCAGCCGGGCCTGGATGAAAGCCGCGGACCTGATTTTGCTTGTCCTGGACCGGAGTAAGCCGCTTCAATCCGAAGACAGAAAGTTATTGGCTGAGGTCAGTCCGGGAAAAACGATTCTGGTAATCAACAAGACCGACCTGCCGGACAGATTGTCCCCCTCACCTTTATCCTCTCCCCGCGGGGGAGAGGGAAGGGTGAGGGGGAAATTCACCCACATTGAAATTTCCGCCCTCAAAGGCTTTGGCATAAAAAAACTGGAGAAAACGATCGCTGGTTTTATCAGCGAAGGAAAGGTATTTCGCGGAGGCGAGGACCCGGTCTTCCTGGCCCTGGAACAGGAGACCGCTCTGAAAAAGGCGTTTGCAGATTTACAGAAAACAGCCGCCGCTCTGAAGGAACGCCTGCCGCTGGAATTTGTAGCCGCAGACTTGAAGCGGGCCGCCGGCAACCTCGGCCGTCTTTCCGGCCGTCAGATAAGCGAAGAAATCCTGGACCAAATCTTCTCCCGCTTCTGTTTGGGGAAGTAATACCAATTCACCTTTATTCATATTCAATGGTCGCCGGCGGTTTGGAACTGATATCATAGACCACCCGGTTGACGCCCTTCACTTCATTGATAATCCGGTTGGCAATCCTGCCCAAAAGGGGGTGGGGAATGGCGGTATAATCCGCGGTCATTCCGTCAACGCTGCAGACGGCCCGGAGCGCAATCACGTTTTCGTAGGTGCGGGCGTCGCCCATCACGCCGACGGTCTTGACTGGCAGAAGGACCGCAAAGGCCTGCCAGATGCGGTCGTACCAGTTGGCGGCCCTTATTTCCGCAATAAAAATTTCGTCTGCTTTACGCAAAATATCAAGCCGCGTTTTCGTAATTTCTCCCAGGACACGCACCGCCAGGCCTGGCCCGGGAAAAGGATGCCGCCCGGTAATTTCTTCAGGCAGACCCAATTCCTTTCCCAGAAGCCGCACCTCATCCTTGAATAGATATTTTAGGGGTTCAATCAGGCCCAGTTCCATCTTCTCCGGCAGGCCCCCGACGTTGTGGTGGCTCTTAATTCGGGAGGTCGGCCCGCCAAAGACGGAGACGCTTTCAATCAAGTCCGGGTAAAGGGTTCCCTGGGCCAGGTATCTGACCTGGCCGATCTTCCGGGCTTCTTCCTCAAAGATACGGATAAATTCCTCGCCGATAATCTTGCGCTTCTTTTCCGGGTCAATCACTCCGGAGAGTTTTTTCAGGAAACGTTTTTGAGCGTCCACTACCAGCAGGTTCATCCGGAAATGTTTTCGAAATGTCTTTTCCACCATTTCCCGTTCGCCGGCGCGCAGCAGGCCGTTATCCACAAATATGCACCTGAGCCGGTCTCCGAGCGCTTCGTGCAGCAAAACCGACAGAACCGAGGAATCAACCCCGCCGGAAAGCGCGCTGATTACCTGCTCGTCTCCAACCTTTTTACAAATTTCTTCTTTCTCTTTTTTAATGAAAGAAGCCATTGTCCAGTTCGGCGAGAGATGGCTGATGCGGAAGAGAAAGTTGTGGAAGATGTCCGGTCCTTTCGGCGTGTGGCTTACTTCCGGGTGGAACTGCACCCCGAATATTTTTTTGCTTTTATGGCGGAAGGCAGCCACCGGGCAATTATTTGAGGACCCGATTACTTCAAAATCCGGCGGCATCCTGCTGACGTAATCGCCGTGGCTCATCCAGGTGGTGAAGCGCGGCGGAAGGCCGAAGAAGAGGTCGTTGCGCTTTTTTGCGGCGAAGATGGTCCGTCCGTATTCCCGCTTCCCGGCGGACTTCACTTCCCCGCCCAGGGTTTTTGCGGTGAGGTGCATGCCGTAGCAGATGCCCAAAATGGGGATTCCCAGGGAGAAGATGCCGGGGTCGCAGTCCGGATGGCCTTCTTCGGAGACGCTGGCAGGGCTTCCGGAGATTATGAGCGCTTGCGGATGGCGTGATTTTATTGCGGAAACCCTGGCGTTATAAGGCAGGATTTCACAATAAACTTTTGCTTCCCGGACTCGCCGCGCAATCAATTGCGTGTACTGCGACCCAAAATCAAGGATGATTACCATGGTTTTTATTTGTATCAAAAAATTGTAGGGGTCGGATTCATCCGACCCGCGGGCGCCATGAATGGCGCCCCTACTATACCTCTCCCCTTGGGGGAGAGGATAAAGGTGAGGGGGCGATATACTCCACAAAATTCTCCAGCATCATCAGCCCCAAATCACCGCTCTTCTCCGGGTGAAACTGGGTGGCAAAGATATTCCCTTTCTGGAGCGCCGCGGTAAAAGGCACGCCGTATTCGGTCCGGCCTATCTCGGTTTCTTTGCTCTTTCCGTAATAAGAATGGACAAAATAGAACTGCGAATCCTCCGGGATTCCGGAAAAGAGCGGACTGGGCCGGGTATAGGCAACGCTGTTCCAGCCGATCTGCGGGACCTTTACCGTATCCGGAAACCGTTGGTTCTTACCTTCCATAATTCCAAACCCGGCTTCCCTGCCTTCTTCGCTTCCGGCAAAGAGAAGTTGAAAACCCAGGCAGATACCCAGGAAAGGCAGGTCTTTTTTCAGGTAATTAAATATAACCGGAAAGAGTCCGGCGTCCTTCAGGTTGTGCACCGCGGCGTCAAAAGCGCCGACTCCAGGCAGGACAACGCCCTGCGCATC
>JAHJUB010000030.1 GCA_018829455.1 Candidatus Omnitrophota bacterium | reverse complement strand
TCTTCCGGCGTAATCTGGTGCCAGCCGCCGTCATAGATGGAACGGAAGACCGCGCCTTCGTCCTCAATCCTGGTATCCTTTAAACTGAAGATTTGGAATCCGCCGCTGTCGGTTAGAATTGGTCTCGGCCAGTTCATAAAAGGATGGAGGCCGCCGGCTGCGGAAATGACCTTGGTTCCGGGCCGCATGGAAAGATGGTAGGCGTTGGCCAGGACCATTTCATATCCGAGTTCAATAAGATTTTCCGAGGACAGGCACCGGACCGCGCCCCGGGTGGCAACCGGCAGAAAGACCGGAGTTGTCACTTTTCCACGGCTAAAACTTAATTCACCAAGCCGCGCGGAACCGTCCTTCGCTAATATTTTAAATTCCATATAATGCGAGACCCTTCGTATTCACTCAGGGTGACACTTAGAATATGAGCATGGAGTCGCCGTAACTGCCGAAACGGAATCCGTTTTTTAAAGCAAAGTCGTATGCTTTTCGGAGTAATTCCGTGCCGGCAAAGGCCGCGGTCAAAAGCAGCGTGGTGGTTTGGGGCAGATGAAAGTTGGTGATTAGAACGTCAACCAGCTGAAATTGGTAACCCGGGTAGATGAAGGTGTTAACCCAGCCGCTGCCGGCAATAAGACCCTTGTTCCGGAAGTTTCCTTCCAGAGTTCTGACGGAGGTGGTCCCGACTGCGGCCACCCGGCGGCCTTTCATCCTACCTTCGTTTATGATTTTGGCTGTTTCCGGAGAAATTTCAAAAAATTCCGGTTCCATTTGATGCCGGGTTATGTCCGCAGATTGAATTGTCCGGAACGTGCCCCAACCGACGTGAAGGGTAAGATAAATAAGAGGAATCCCTTTTTTCTCCATTTGATTCATAAGGTCCGGCGTGAAGTGCAGTCCCGCAGTCGGCGCAGCTACCGACCCTTCCCGACGGCCGTAGACGGTCTGATAATAGTTCTGGTCTTCCGGCCGGACCGGCCGCTTGATATACGGAGGCAGGGGAATTTCACCGAACCGGTTTAAAATCTCTTTCAGAGGAAGACCTTTGAAGGATACGAGATATTTCCCGGAAGATAATTTTTGTTTAATATTTATTGTGATTTCGTCCCCCTCACCTTTATTCCTCTCCCCAGAAGGGACGGGTTCCCTTGCCGTTGAATCGGCAAGGGGAGGGAGGGGTGAGGGGGGTAGTGTAAGTTGTAAACCTTCTTTTACCCGGCCTCTGACCAGGGCCTCTGCCCTGCCCGGTCCGGTCTCCTGCAGGACAAATATTTCTACTTTTCCGCCGCTGGTCTTCTTTAAGCGCAACCGCGCCGGGATGACCCGGGTATCGTTGAGAATTAGGAGGTCGTTTGCGGAAAGAAGGTCCGGCAAGTCCCGGAAGACGCCGGAGCGGAGCGTGCCGCTTTGGCGTTCCAGAATTAGAAGTTTCGCCTCGTCCCTTCTGGGGAGCGGTTCCTGGGCGATAGCGCTCTCCGGAAGGATATAGTCAAATTTAGTTATGTCCATATTATTTGTTATTGCGAGCGGGGTTCAGCGCGGCAATCCCGTTCTTTCGAATACGGCGATAGTAGGGTTTAGATAGATTAAATCTTCCGATGCGCCGCTTTGATTAAAAACAATGCCGGCAAAAGAAAGCGGCTGACGGAAAGAGATCAGTGGCCGGTATTGGGTTGATTCCTTGAATTCGTTCCAGAAACGGCTGCGCTCCGGCGGCATCTGTTTCGGAACCGGTGGAATCCCGGACTGAAAGGAAGAAAGGATGAAATAATCCGGTTGGGTCTCTTTCAGTTGTTTAAGGTCATACCCGGTTACTTTCAATTGGTATTGGTCTTCATCCAGCGGCGCCATCTGGAACTGCCAGGGAACTTCGGTTACGCCGATGGTTGCGCCGGCGGGAATGTTTTTTTGAATCCATTCACCGGCCAGCGTCCGGGTATTTTCTTTCCAAAAAAGCGATAAATAAGCCATTCCGTAGAGGAACGTTGCACTCACTACAAAAATAACAGCCATTGTCTTGAAGGTGTTGAGAATTCGTATACGTGAAGGTTTTAACCAAAAACCAACGCCGACGGCGATGAGCACGGGCACAATCGGCAATATATAACGGCCAAAATGAAGCGCAAACTGAGAAATGAAAAGATAAAAGATGATAACCCAGGCGATGACCAGCGTTTTATCATGTACGCAGGATTCGCCTTTTTCTTTTTTAAATGAAAGAAGGAATCCTAAGGATGAAAATATCAAAAGGGGTAGGCCCAGTCCGAAACGGAGAGACTTAAGATAGGCAATACCCTGAAAGCAATAGGTTGATTTGTTTTTTGCGATACCAAGGACCGGTTCGGAACCGGATGCAAAAAAATAGGGGTTGGTGATGAAGAAGATAAGGCAGAAAGCAGCGATGCTGATGAGAATATTTTTGATTTTTTTCCGGTTCGGCATTTCGCGGATAAGGATGAAGGTCAAAACCGGCACTGATAAAACGGGAAAAAAAGTAAGTTTGCTGCCAAAAGCCAGTCCGCTTGTTATGCCCATTAAAAGAGGAGCGGAACGAAAAGATTTGTTTTGTTCCTGCAGATATTTTA
>JAHJUB010000183.1 GCA_018829455.1 Candidatus Omnitrophota bacterium | reverse complement strand
TCGGCCTCATCGGGCCTGGCGATGCAGGACCCTGGCGACCCGACAGGGCCGATAGCGAATTCGAGGGCGGGTTTGTGCGGCGTTTTGCCAGTGAACTGCATGAGGGTGACGCGGTGCTGCTCCGAACCGGCATTTCCTCTATATGCGCGGTGGGTCTTGTCTCTTCCGAGTATGTTTATCTGAACCAGTTCGATGACGTGAACGGATGGGACCTTCAACATGCCCGCCGCATAAGGTGGTGCAAACTGCCCCAGGAATATGCCTTTCCACCGGGTTTGTTCGGAGCGAATCCTTCTCGTTTTTCAAGGGTGTGGAATGAACAGGCAACCGATTACGCTGAGCGGTTTCTTAATTCCCCTCCCAAACGATGGCAAAGCGATGAGTTGCCCGAAATCCCTTCTGAGGAACCTCCCCTTGAAGAGGTTCCACCGGTATTACGGGAAATCATTGCACAGGCACAGGACCTGGTCCCGCTGCTCTGGAATCGAGAAGAATTCGGAGAGCATCCGACTGAAGATGAGTTGGTGGCCCATTTTGTTGTTCCATTTTTACAGGCACTGGGTTGGCCTCCCGAACGCATTGCGATAAAGTGGAGGTACATCGATGTGGCCGTTTTCAACACTCTGCCACGGATCCCTGAAAACTGCCGGCTCATCATCGAGGCAAAACGGCTGGGGGCCGGTGTTGAAGGCGCACTCGATCAGGCGAAAGGTTATGTTCAGAGTTTGGGCGTTCCCGTTGATGTTGTGGTGACTGACGGAATTCGCTACCGCATGTATTCCTGCAAAGAGAATTTCGAGGCTGTTGCCTATGCCAATCTGGTGCGACTGAAGGAGTCTGCACAAGATCTCATTGAAAGAATCCAGAGAACTTAAAAGGAGATAAAGACAATGAACCCCTGGTACAAGGTTGCTATCCCGAGAAAAGAGGTCCGTGAAGGACGATCCTTCAATCCCGACGAGTTTGCAATCCATCTTGAGCAGGTCATGGCGGGGACCGCCCCGGAAGACTACAAGGAGCCCGACAAGTTCTTTTCCCGGACGTGTTTCACCAGGGCGCTCCGGGAGCATGCGGGAATGGTGCTCAGACGGTTGAGTGGAGAAACCGCCAATACCGCCCCGGTCCTGACCCTGGTTACTCAGTTCGGCGGGGGCAAGACCCATACACTCACAGCGCTCTATCATCTCGCAAACAACGCAAGCAAAGCGGCCGGATTTCAGGGTGTCTCCGCCCTGGTTTCGGAGGCGGGGATTTCCTCAGTGCCTGAGGCAAAGGTGGCAGCCTTTGTTGGGAATGCCTGGGACCCAAGGGAAGGCCGGGAGACACCCTGGATTGATATTGCCCGACAGCTCGCAGGAGATGAGGGCGTAAAGGCCCTTGGAACGGCAGCTCAGACCACACCGCCAGGCACAGAGACCCTTGAGAATGTCTTCAAGGCCGCACAGAAGCCTGTTCTCATTCTTTTTGACGAGGTCCTGAATTTCCTTAACCGCCACCGCAATATGGCGGACTCCTTTCACTCATTCATACAGAATCTCACGGTTGCGACAACAGCGACAACGCACGGCGCCGCCATCATCAGCCTGCCCCGCAGCCAAGTGGAAATGACGGACTGGGATATGCAGTGGCAAAATAAAATTACCAAGGTGGTGCGCCGGGTGGCCAAGGACCTCATTGCAAACGACGAAACGGAAATCAGCGAGGTGGTTCGCCGCAGGCTCTTTCAGGAACTGGGCAATGAAAAACTTCGGAAAAACGTGGCCAAGCTCTATGCGGACTGGTGCTTTGAGCGCCGAGCCCAGCTCCCTCCCGAATGGACGGCAATAGACAGTTCAAGCACCGAGGCCAAGGCCAGGGAATACCTTCAGAATCGGTTCGAAATTTGCTATCCGTTTCATCCCGCAACCCTCTCCGTTTTTCAGCGCAAATGGCAGATGCTCCAGCAATACCAGCAGACACGGGGCACCCTGGCCATGCTTGCCCAGTGGATCTCCTGGGCCTACAAGGACGGGTACACATCCGCCAGGACCGAACCGCTCATTACCCTCGGCTCTGCCCCCTTGCATGTATCTGAATTCAGGAGCATTGTACTCGGACAGGTCGGGGAATCCCGCCTTGGCGCTGCCCTGGATGCAGATATCGCCGGAACCCATTGCCATGCCGGAGCCCTGGACGCCGACACAAAGGGAGCCCTGAAAGGGATTCACAAGCGTGTGGGAGTGACCATTTTCTTCGAATCCACTGGTGGCCAGACCGAAAAGATCGCCCATTTGCCGGAGCTGCGATTTGCCCTGGGGGAGCCGGAGATTGATACGACTTCTGTGGATAACGCCGCCTTTGCACTGGAGGACAAATCCTTTTTCATCCGGCGAGTGGGATCCGATGGCTTCAAAATCACTCATCAGCCCACCATGAAGAAGGTCGTGAGTGATAGAAGGGCCTCCCTGGATGATGAAAAAGAGATAATTCCCGCCATGCGAGGTATAATCCAGAAAGAATTTGATCGGGGCGCGACCGTCCCGATTGTCTCTTTCCCTGCGGACGGCGCTTCTGTCCAGGATACGCCCAAACTGACCCTGATTACCATGGACCCTGAATCGGAATGGACGGGAGCCGGTTCAATACGGGAGCGGATTGCTGAATGGTCGAGACAGCGGGGCAGTTCCCCCAGGCTTTAC
>JAHJUB010000213.1 GCA_018829455.1 Candidatus Omnitrophota bacterium | reverse complement strand
CGTTTGAATTTTCCGAACACAATCTTATCCTAATTTTGTTCCGATTTTGTTAAATAAAGCAAGACCCAAAGACCCTAAAACATGCAACATTCTATTACATATGAAACAAATTCTGTCAACAAAGATAACAGGCAGTGCTAATTTATACATTTGATTGATATTTTTAAAGAATGTTTTGAAAAGGTTGCCTTGCAGGCAAAGAAAAAATAAGGAGTAAACGATTTTTCTTGTGTTTTTCAGTGGTTTTTATTACTTTTTCTAAAGTGCCTAAATTCATTTGATTAGTTCTGTTTTATTTAAATTTCCGCATGTGAGAGGAAACGAATGGGAGAACAACAGGTCCACCTATTAATGAAAAAAATTTGTGAGCGTCGTACATCTCTTACCCCAAAAGGTCAGATTCTTGGTGATTACATTCTCAAAAACCCCAGAAAAGTGGTGTTCATGACAACAAGAGAGCTGGCGGCAGCATGCCAGGTAAGTGAAGCAACAGTGGTGCGTTTCGTAAGTCAACTGGGCTATGAAGGCTACGGTGAATTTCTTCAGGCCTTGAGAGACCTGGTGGATGCAGAATTAACGCTGCTGGATCGAGTTGATCTATCGGACATGAATGGACCCGGAGCAGAGCGTTTCCGCCGGGTGGTGTTTGAGGAAATTGACAACCTGAAAGAACTCTATGCAAAAATAGATATGGATGTCATTGATAAAGTAATGGATTACCTTCAGAAAATCTCAAATATATACGTCATCGGCTCCCGCATTTCCTATACTTTTGCCTACTACATGGGATGGTCATTGACAAAGGTTCGTCAGGGCATTCGTATTTTAAAGGGGAGCGATAGCACGACCATTGACTGGCTTACTATTGCCCCACCTGATAGTTTTGTTGTCATAATTGCCAACTCCCGGTATCCCAATGAGCTTATTAAGGTCGGGAAACTGGTTCGGCGCCTTGGTATGACCCTTCTCGTTATTGCTGACAGTTCTCTGTGCCCCTTGATTCAGTTCGCCCACATGACCCTTATTGCTCCTTCAAAACATTTCCCCCTTATCGGAAGCCCAACCCCTCTTTCCTGCCTGATTAATTATATTGTGATTGAATTGGCAAGCCGGGACGGCAAGGAACTAAAAGTGCATCAAGAAAAACTTGAGCAGTCTTACAGGGAAAATGATATCCTTTTTAATATAGACATACCGTCGAGGGGCTGAATTGCCATTAAAATCACATTTGGATTAAACTGAAATAAAAGATGGATATACTTTTTTTTCAGGAAAAGTAAATGGATTATTGCAATAAGAAGCTTTTTGTTTCATTGTTTTATTGACATCATCATTTTTGTTTATTATGTAGCCTATTATAGACTTTTAGGTCATTTTTCAAATTACATGTCTTAGTAATACTGTTTAATAATGTCCTTGCTTTTGTCGGATAATTTTTTATAAAGTAAAATCTGCATTGATTTATGTAACCTGCGATTAAATGAGGTTTACGGGATGGAAATAGCAATATGCCCAAATTGTAAGAAGGAAATACCTGAAGACACAAAATTTTGCCCCCATTGTGAAAGCGCGGTTGTCTCAGTAGGCCATAAATCCATTTTTAGCTGGCAATGGACAGACAGGATTTTCCTTTTTGCTTTTATTCTTGTCTTTATTGGGTTTTTTCAGCCCTGGTTTCCTGGCAGCATACTTGATCAGGAAAATCCCATATCCGCCTACGAGATGTTACTCAATGTGAATAATCTGAATATCGAATTTCTGGAAAGTTATAATATCCTTCGGATGACGTTAATGGTGCCTATCTTTGCCATGTTAATTTATCTGCTGGCATATCTTCGAACAGGTATGCAAAAATCGGAATTTCTACCGATATTTCTGTTCATCATTACATGTATTTCCATCTTTCCTTTCCTTTTCAATAAGGCGGGGACCTTTTTGGGGATCATACTCATCTTGATCTTTCTCGCTGGAATCATTTTTTATTTTCGGAGTGCTTTTCGCAAAGGTCGTCTTGGTTATGCAAGCTATTTTTTGATTTTGTTTTTCATATGTCTTTCTGTCTTT
>JAHJUB010000214.1 GCA_018829455.1 Candidatus Omnitrophota bacterium | reverse complement strand
ATGGTATGGGGCGTGGACAAGGCGACGGGCGCGGAGGAGGATCAGCGCGCGGCGGTGGACGTGGACCGGGCCGAAAGGGTGGTTCTAAGGCTGCTGGACCGGGAGGTTTCTGTGTCTGCCCTCAGTGTGGTCACAAGAAGACGCACGTAGTGGGCCAGCCATGCTACGAGATGGTTTGTCCCAAGTGCGGCACGCGCATGACGCGCGAGTAGTATAATTATGCCTTACGTCTATGGCCCGGTCCCTTCACGACGGCTAGGGCAATCCTTGGGTGTGGATCCTATCCCATTCAAGACCTGTAACTACAACTGTGTTTACTGCCAGTTAGGACGCACCAGGCCTGTGACCAACGAACGCAAGGACTTCTTCCCGCCGGAGGAGATACTGGCTGAGGTAGGATCGGCGCTGAAAGCCCGCGTACCGGGAGAGATCGATTACGTTACCTTCGTGGGGCAGGGTGAGCCAACGTTGTGTGCCAGTCTGGGATGGCTTATTCGTCAAGTCAAGGAACTGACCACCATCCCCGTGGCGGTGATCACTAATGGCGCTCTCCTTTCAAGGCAGGATGTGCGGGAGGAGTTGCAGGCTGCTGACGTAGTGATGCCAACCCTCGATGCAGCGGACGAAGCCACTTTCCGGAGAGTCAATCGGCCCTGTCCACGTCTCCGACTTGAGGAGATCATCCAGGGGATGGTCGTCTTTCGTGAGACGTTTGCGGGCCAACTCTGGATAGAGGTTATGCTGGTCAAGGGGCTGAACGACACCGTGGAGGTCCTTCTCTCCGTACGGGATGCCCTGCGCAGGATTCGTCCGGAGCAGGTGCAGATCAATGTGCCGGTGCGCCCACCGGCAGAGAAGTGGGTGGAGATTTCGGACGAAGAGGCGTTGATGCGGGCCGTGGCGATACTCGGTGAGGCAGTGAAGGTGATCGAGCCCTACGAGGGTTCATTCGACTTCTCCGGTTTCGAAACCATTGCTGATGCTGTGTTGGCCATCATCCGGAGGCACCCCATGCGCGAGGTGCGATTGGTGGAGACACTGAGCCGTTACACCTCCGAAGAAGTACGCTTCACTCTAGCCATGCTCGAAAGCAGTGGGCAAGCCTGTCGCCGCACATACCGAGGCCAGGCGTTCTGGGGCTATGCTGGTGTAGCGTTTGGTGATTCTCGCTCTTCGTCTATGGTGAACTCCCAGGCACAGTAGCAATCGGTGACCGGGTCCGGCGGACAGGTGAGGCATCGGGTGCGGATACGCGGATCGATGGCGCGTGCGAACCCGCTATATTCCACTATGCCCACTGGCTTACAGGGGAAGTCCGGCAGTCCCTTCCGCCGCCTTGCTGTCTGTACCCGACACTCCACCATGCGGAAGGTGAGCGTGTGCTCGTCCACCCACTTCGCTTCCTGACGATTGACAGCCGCGTAGAGACGATAGCCGAGAGCTTTCTCCAGAGCTATCAAGCCTCCATAAGGAGCGATGTTAAAAGTCCGCATGATGCGCCGCGCTTCGGCTGGAGAGAAGCGTTCCCAGGAGCGGATGTCCAGTTCCATGGCCGTGTCTATGCCGTACTTCTCCTCGGCTGCCAGAAACCAGCAGCCGTCATGCGCCAGCCAGCTCTGGGCGTAGGCCTGGACGAGCTTTAGCAATTCCGGACGCGATAGATTAGTAGGATCTTCCATAGTGAGCCTCATTGTGCATTTTCTGTGTGAGTTGTCAATACGTGGCCGGGCCCCTTTTGGAGCGAACCAGCGGGTCGAGTCCATTAATCGACTGAATCTCCATAGTTCATCTGGAGCCCAAGCCAAGACTATGCGCTGACGCTCTTGCAGCGCTTGGCTCCACCTTCGACCGTACTACCGCCCGTAGCTCTTGCTGCCAAGCTGCTATTCAGCCCCTCGCACCCTTGCTACTAACCGCTTCCACGCTGCATCGAGGTTCATTCCATTCCCCAGGGCAATCTCCCCTTCGTATGAGAGGGACAGGGGGATCATCGTCATGTTGATCTTCAACTTGTGCCTCACATATAGCTTGGGCGCGTCGATTACCTCTGACAAGTGCTCCACCTCGCCGGACCGGGCGGGCTTAGCAAGAATAACCTCTGCCTGTCCTCCCAAGAGCGTATCCAGTTTAGTGTCCATTTGTTGCAACT
>JAHJUB010000186.1 GCA_018829455.1 Candidatus Omnitrophota bacterium | reverse complement strand
GTAGGCACCACAATGGATGTCGGAGTATGCCTTCGCTGAGGCACCAGTGTGGAGACCAGGCTGCATACCATGCTCAACGCCACCAGGGAGGCAAGGGAATAGAGCAATACTCGACTTCGTTGTGAGTTGGATCTCTTCGTCATGCAATCCCTCCGTGCGCTAGATGTGAAAAGTTGTCAAGCTAAGGGGTGCTCTCGCAGTCGCGTAGCCCCTGGTGGGCGATCTCACAGTCAGGGTCCAATTCCAGAGTTTTCTCAAACCAGACAATCGCCTGCTCGCAATCTCCCAGGTAGTAGTAGGAAAGGCCGAGCTCGTAGCGGTACTCTACGGACGTGGACCCCAACTCGACGGCCTTCTCGAGCATGGGGATGGCGTCTTCGTAGTTACGCTGGACGTAATGGGTGACACCCAGGTGCCCGTAGGCAGGGGCGTAAGACGGATCTGCGCTAATGGCTCGTTTGAGTTCCATCTCGGCCGTGCCATAGTCTTGCGCTATGAAATAGGTCCATCCCAACTGGTCATGGCCTCGAGGGTTTTGGGGATCCACCTGCGTTGCCTTGTCGAATTGAAGGAGGGCGCCCTCCATGTCTCCCAAAGTCAGCAGATTGCGGCCCAGGGAGATATGCAGAAGGCTCAGGTGGTCATTCAGTTCGATGGCTTGCCTGTATGGGGTGGTGGCATCTTCGTAGAGGCCCATGCTCTCCCAGACGTAGCCCAGTATGCGGTACGTAAAGGCATCGTTGGGATCCATTTCGACGGCTTTGAGGGCCAGTGCTTCCGCTCTCACGAGCTGGCCCTGGTCCGCGTAGGCCTCTGCCAGGTAAGCGTACCCTCTGGCATAACCGGGATCCAACTCCTGAGCACGCAGGCAGGCGATGACGGCTTCAGCGGGTCGCCCGCTCCAGTCCAGAACCATCCCCAGGCTGGCTTGATAGCTTGCGTTCTCCGCGTCCAGTTCCACGGCGCGCTGCGCTGCCTGGACCGCCTCCGCGTGGCGATGCCGCAAGGCCAGCAACCACCCCAGTTGTGCGTGAGCAGCCGCACTCTTGGGGTCCATGTCCACTGCCCTCGTGTACTCCTGAATGGCTTCGTCTATCTTCCCCTCCGTGAAAGCGTGCTCTCCTCGCCGTATGTGTTCCTCTGCGCTGATGGGTGTGGGCGATGGGGTGGGAAGGGGTTTCCCCACCACGCCCAGGGGCTCCGCCACCAGGTGCAGCAGTGATGCTCGGTTTTCATACACATATGCCGCGCCCAGGGCCAGTAGGAGCAAGAGGAGCACCCAGGGCCAGCGGCGTTTCGGTCGTCTTCGGTATGAGTTCAGATACATTTGTTCACTCCCCCGATTTCAGTTCTATCAACTCCACTTGTGCCAAGAATTCGAAGTAGCGCACGAGGAGTTCCGTGTCTCTATGACCGGTCTCAAGTTCGACCAACTCGGCGATTTGGGAAAGCGTCCTCTGGCCATCGGCCCAGAAGAGGGCGACGACGGGCAGAACTCGGGGCGCTTCTGCGTGCTCCTTGAGAAGACGGTGCCAGGCGTCTTGCTCCTCCTGTGACAAGCGGTTGATGAGCCGCCCGGGGGCGACCGGCCCACGGTAGACGCGACGGGGAATGAGATGCCGGGCGCGAGTCTCCCATGTGTCTTCCTCTCTGTCTGAGGGCTCTGCTAGAGCAGAGATCCCCAAGGCTTCGCCTCTCCGGCGAAGCGCCTCGGATGTGAGTCCCACTTCCTCGGTGGTGAAGTCCTCTATCCGCTGTTGCAGGCCAGCCACAAAATTGCCCATGTCCTGAGAAAGGCGTGTCAGGGAAGCCGTTGCTTGCTGGGCATGGTGGCGCATGAAGCCGGCCCGGGCATGGGCGCGTTTGACCATCTCAGACAGCTTCGGGCCGGTTTCAGTGGCCATGGCTTCCGTAATGATGGCCTGCATGGTCTTGGTGAGATCTCTTCTATAGCGGGCTGCCATCTCATATCCCAGCCAGGTGGCCTCTGCCGTCCCGGCGTTTGCCAGAAAGTAGAGATACGTCGCGGCCAGGTCCCCTACCACTGTTAGCATGGCCGGGTCTACCTTGTCCAGCGTATCTTCTGATGTGTGGTAGAACTTGTCTGGCCACTGGATGAGCATCGGTGTGGGGACGCCGACTGACGGATCCGAGAGGATATAATGATCGCTCCCCCCGGTAAAAGGCGTTACCGCGTGACGGAAGAGGGGATAGCCTCCCATACCAGAGTGCGAGCGTGGCCCGCTTATCAGGTCTTCCCGTACGCGTTCGATCAGGGCCGGGGCGAAGCTGGGCATGGACATAGGTGGCTGCTCGATAAGGAAAGAACTCTTGCAGAGGTCCTGATTCTCCCCCACCATGTCCAGGTTGAGCCCTGCGATCATCTGGGGGATGTCGTCCTCGTGGGTAGCCAGGTAGGCGTACGTGCCGGTTATCTCTGGCACCCACAGGAAGAGGATGCTGCGCTTTGGTCGGGGGAGTTTCCCCTGCTGGATCAGGGTGTTCAGGGTGCGGGCTGTTTCCATGGCCACTGCCGCCCCGGAAGCGTTGTCGTTGCACGAGTGCTGGGGATGGCAGAGGTAAGCCGTCAGGATCACTTCCTCGTCTGTCTCCCCCTCGATGAGCGCGGAGACTACCTCAAGCATGCCGTCGTACAGACGGCTCTGAACGTGCGCGCGCACTCGTGGAACGGGCTTGTCCTTTTCCGCTGCCCGGCGTCGCAGGTGCAGGCCTTGTCGAGGCGAAAGCACAAAGCCGAAACAAGGCCGATCTCCCTCGGACCACCAGAAGGAGGTGTACTGTCGGGCGTCAGGCAGATCCAGGGACTCTCGGATGGTGGGCACCGTACGGATGCCATCGAACAGGATCCCCACGGCTCCCCGTCTGACCACCGCCAGTTGGTAGACCCGGTGAATGTCCCCCCGGGTTAGTACAATCTTGCCCGCCACGTCCAGGCCGTCGTAGTCAGCTTCCTCTTCGCCATCTTCAAGCACCACGACCTCCACCTCGCCATCGAAGGGCGTGCTGCGCTGGATGAGCGATATCTTGGTGTCTCGATAGTCGGCCAGCTTCTCTTCAGTCCCGTCTTCCTTGAGGAGGTGAAGCATTGCCTCAGAGGCATCCCATTCTTGGAACAGGTTGCTGCTCCAATAGCGCGTGGCGTTGGTCGCCGGAAAAGCGTGGATCACGGCCGAGACACCCCTCGCTGTCAAGTACCATTGGCAGTGTGTTGCTGCATCCCTGTACCCGGGACTGGCCTGAATCCGATGGTACTGGCTGATAATCGCGACCTGATCCTTCGCTGCCTGGCCCGAGAACTCGCGTTGTACTGCTTCGAGGATGGGTTTGAACAAGATGGACCTCCTTGGAGTTAGAGCTGCCATTGCTGGGGCAGACTTATTATATCATGCTGCCCGTGTCCTGGCAAAGGGAGTATACCCTTGAGAGCACTCCTGCTTGACGTACTATGCGTGGCTGGATAGAATGTAGGCGAAAGGAGATGTCAATGAGTAAGGTGATCACTCTGATGACTGATTTTGGCACCGCTGACGGCTACGTTGGCACCATGCATGGGGTTATCCTGAAGATATGTCCTGAGGCCCACATCGTAGATATCTCCCACGAGATCGCTCCTCAGGACCTGTGCCAGGCGGCCTACGTGCTCTATACCGCTTATCCCTATTTCCCTGATGGAACGGTTCACGTCGTGGTGGTGGATCCGGGGGTCGGCAGCGAGCGCCGGGCCATCGCCTTGCGGACGGAGCGGGCTGTTTTCGTGGCCCCCGACAATGGTGTGCTGAGCTATGTGGCAGCGAGGGAAGATGTGTTGGAAATCGTGGACCTGACAAATCCCCGCTACTGGCTGGGAGAGATAAGCGCGACCTTTCATGGCCGGGATATATTCTCGCCTGTGGGAGCGCATCTGGCCTGTGGTGTACCTCTCTCCAGCGTGGGGCGTACGTTGTCGGAGATCATCACCTTCGACCTAATGGAGCCTTGCACTGAGGCGGACGGTGCCATCCGGGGACACGTCCTCCACGTGGATCACTTCGGGAACATCATCACGGATATCCGAGAAGAGATACTCGAGGGGATGTACAATGCTCGGGTGGAGATCGCGGGACACTCTATCGAGGGGATCAGCACCACCTACGCCGTGGCTGACGTGGGGGATCTGGTTGCGCTCATAGGTAGCGAGGGACACCTGGAGATCGCTGTCCGTGATGGCAACGCTGGCGCAGCGCTGGGCGCGGTGGCTGGGGATGAAGTTGTGGTGAGGCCCTATTCAATCCCATGAATCGTCTTGATCCGCCGCAAAAGGGCGCTGATGTCCGGTTCCGAGCCTTGCGCCGGACCCAGTGGGTCGGTGATCTCTCTTCCTGATAGCGCCTCCAGAGTAGCGGCCACGCCGCAAGCCAGGGCTTCCAGATCGTATCCTCCCTCCAGGGTGAAAGCGATCTTTCCCCCACAGGTCTCGACGGCCAGATCTTTCAGGATCTGCGCCAGTTGGGCGTAGCCTGTCACCGATAACCTCATACTGGCCAGGGGGTCGCGCCAGTGAGCATCATAGCCGACAGAGATGAGAATCAACTGAGGATCATAGCGCCTCGCAATAGGGAGCAGGATATTCTCGAAGACGCGCCGGTAACCGTGATCACCCACTCCGGCGGGCAAGGGAACGTTAACGGTGTAACCTTGCCCCTTGCCACTACCCGTCTCGGTCAAGTTCCCCGTGCCGGGATAATGGGGATATTGGTGAGTAGAGAAATAGAGGACGCGGGGGTCGGCATAGAACAGATCAGCGGTGCCGTTCCCGTGATGCACGTCGTGATCCACGATCAGCACGCGCTCCAGCCCGTGATTTGCCAAGGCGTATGCTGCGGCGACGGCCACGTTGTTGAACAGACAGAACCCCATTCCCCTGGCGGCTATAGCATGATGCCCGGGCGGGCGTACCAGGGCGAAGCCGTTGTCAACCTCCCCTCTCATGATAGCATCCACCAATGCAATCAGACCCCCGGCGGCGCGGGTGGCCGCGGCGTAGGACGAAGGTGATACATTGGTGTCGCCATCCAGCCAGGATCCACCGCGATCAGCGGTACGCCTAACATGCTCGATGTACGCCTTGTGATGGATGGCTTCGAGTTCTGCCTGAGTTGCGTCTCTGGCCTCGACCTGGGTCAAGGCGTTCAGGAGGCCTCTCTTCTCAAGGGTCTGCATGATGGCCGTCAGCCGGCCGGCGTTCTCGGGATGCTGGCCCGTGTCATGCTGCAGGTAGAGCTGATCGTAGACGTAAGCTGTGCGCATACCAAACCTCCTGTTATTTACCCAGACTTCCGACGTCTTCTTTCAACTACATTGACAAATCGCCGTCGCCATATTAGACTACCTGTAGACGGACCGGATCGCATTTTGTGTCTCCCGTCGTGCCACAGTCTACCAGAAACCTGGGGGCGTGTCTAGCTTGACAGCGTGTGGAGGTTGACCGCAGAGATCGCGGTTGACCGCAGAGATCGCGGTTGGCCGCAGAGATCGCGGAGACCGCTGAGCGCATAATGAATCAGTTCCTGAAACTCTGCGCTCTCAGTGTGTTCAGCGGTGAATAAAAGAAGCAGGTGATCCATGACCAGGACCTGGACCAATCGAGAGGTTGCTGAGCTCCTCCGTCGCATCGCAGACGTGCTGGAAATCAAGGGGGAGGTCATCTACAAGAGCATCGCCTACCGAAGGGCGGCCGACAACATCGCCGGCCTCGACCGCGATCTGCATGAGGTCTGGCGCGAGGGGGATTTGAGAGAGATCCCGGGCGTAGGGCAGGCTCTTTCCCAGAAGCTGGACGAACTCCTGAGCACCGGCCGGCT
>JAHJUB010000029.1 GCA_018829455.1 Candidatus Omnitrophota bacterium | reverse complement strand
TCTTGCCGGCTTTGAATTTTTGGGATTTCTTCCTTACCGCGAGAAGGTAGTGGATGCGGACCTTAACAATACGCCCTTTTTTGAGTCCTGCCCGGAGATAATGGAAGAGGGAAGGAAAATTCTAGCAAAATTAACGCAGGCAAATTAAATATTTTGTACGTTTTCAAGGAGAGCAAAAATGGCTTTTGAAATTCCCCAAATTACCTATTCGGGAAAGATACGTGAAACCCGGCTTGGTCAGGGTGAAAAAGCGGTGACGGTGGGCGGTGAAAACAGCTATCCTTTCTATCTCTTTGAGGGACAGATGCCTCATTTACCCAAAATCGCATTTGAAATCTATGACAGCGAACCGGAAGAATGGCCGCCAAGCATTTTAAAACCTTTTCAGGACGTAATTGGAAATCCGGCGGCCTGGGCCAGAAAATGCCTCAGTGAATTCAAAGCCGAAGCAATCTGTCTCAGACTGGCGAGCGCCGACCCCAACGGTTTAAACAGACCGGCGGATGAGATTATCCCGATTGTCAAAGAGGTGGCCGAAGCGATTGATGTCCCTTTGATTGTCTGGGGTTGTGAAAATGACGAAAAAGATGCCGAAGCGCTGACTAAAATAGCCGAGGCTTGTCAGGGGAAAAGACTTATTTTGGGACCCGCCACCGACAAAAACTACAAGAAAATTGGAGCGGCCGCCATTGCATACAAACACACCGTTGTAGCTTCAACCCCCATTGACATCAATCTCGCCAAACAACTCAATATCCTGTTAGGCGACCTGGGCGTGCCGGACGAACAAATCATTATGGACCCAAACATCGGCGGCTGCAGTTTAGGTTACGGAATTGAATATACCTATACGGTGATGGAACGCGCCCGTCAGGCCGCCTTAACCCAGGGAGACACAAAACTGCAATTCCCAATGGTGGCAAACTTTGCCACCGATGTCTGGAAAAAGAAGGAAACCAAAACAACCGAAGAAGAGGAACCCAGGTTAGGTAATGCCGAAAAAAGGGGCATACTTTTGGAGGCCTTAACGGCAACCACTTTGTTGTTGGCCGGCGCCGACCTGCTGGTTATGAGGCACCCGGAAAGTATCCGGCTGGTACGCCGGATAATTGAACAATTGCAGGCAAAAGAATGAAAAGACTAAAAGGGTGATTTGATTGAAAGGGCTTAATGGATAAAACAAATATTATAAAAAAGGAAAGCGTTGATACGGCGGTGGAGTCTTTACTGGAAAAGGCCCGGAAAGACGGGGTGGAGACCGTCTGGGAACGATTGGCGGCGCAATCACCCCAGTGCAGTTTCGGAGAACAGGGTATCTGCTGCAGGAGCTGCAGCATGGGGCCTTGCCGAATCAGAAAAAGCGCCCCAAAAGGCGTTTGCGGAGCGACCGCGGATACCATCGCAGCCAGGCATTTTGTAAAGATGATTGCGGCCGGAACAGCCGCCCATTCGGACCACGGCCGGGCGGTAGCCGAACTCTTTCTGGCGGTAGCGAAGAACGAAGTCTCTGACTACCGGATTAAGGACGAAAAGAAACTGATGCAGTTGGCCGGTGATTTTGGAATAAAAACGGAAGGAAAGAAGAAGGATGAAATTGCCCGAGAAGTGGGTGAAATTGCGCTGGCCCAATTCGGACAGCAGAAAGGGGAACTGGCCTTCATTAAAAAAGCGCCTGCCAAACGGCAGGAAATCTGGCGGAAGATGGGCATCGTTCCCCGCGGGATTGACCGGGAAATTGCCGAAACGATGCACCGCACCGTAATGGGAAATGACCAGGATTACCAAAACCTGCTGCTCCAGGGAAGCCGCTGCGCCTTAAGCGACGGCTGGGGCGGCTCCATGATTGCCACCGAACTTCAGGACGTCCTTTTTGGAACACCGGTCCCGGTCCGTGGTCAGGTAAATTTAGGCGTTCTGAGAGAAGACGAAATCAATATCATCGTACACGGTCACGAACCGCTGCTCTCGGAAATGATTGTGGTTGCCGCATCGGATAAAGAACTGCTCCAACTGGCAAAAGGAAAAGGAGCCAAAGGGATAAACATCGCCGGAATGTGTTGCAGCGCTAACGAAATTTTAATGCGCCACGGAATTCCGGTGGCCGGAAACATGCTCCAGCAGGAAGCGGCGCTGGTCACCGGCGCCGTAGAGGTTGTGGTCGTGGACGTTCAGTGCATTATGCAATCTTTACCGGAAACCGCCAAATGCTATCATACCAAGATTATCACTACCTCTCCCAAAGCAAAGATACCCGGAGCCATCCACGTCAACTTTGACGAACACACCGCTCTCAATTCGGCCAAAGAAATCGTCCGCCGGGCAATTGAAAACTTTTCCAACCGAACAAAAAATATCAGCATCCCCCGCGAAAAGACGGACCTGATTGCCGGCTTTTCTTACGAAACGATTAATTATCTTCTGGGCGGGGCTTTCCGCGGTTCTTTCAAGCCCCTAAACGATAATATCATCAACGGAAGAATCCGCGGTGTGGCCGGTGTGGTCGGCTGTAACAACCCCAAGGTAACCCAGGACGAAAACCATCTGCTTATGGTAAAGGAACTGATTAAGAACGACGTGATGGTTTTGCAAACCGGGTGTTCCGCCATCGCCTGCGCCAAGGCCGGTCTGATGCTTCCCGAAGCCGCAGCCGAATACGCCGGCGCCGGCCTGGCCGAGGTCTGCGAAACCGTCGGAATTCCGCCGGTTTTACACCTGGGTTCCTGCGTAGATAACTCCCGAATCCTGGTCGCGGCCAACGAAATGGTCAAAGCCGGAGGTCTGGGAGAAGACCTATCCGACCTGCCGGTTGCGGGAGCGGCTCCGGAATGGATGAGTGAGAAGGCAATTGCCATCGGTCAATATTTTGTTGCCTCCGGCGTCTTTACCGTATTCGGCGTAACCTGGCCTACCCTCGGAAGCGAAAATCTGACCCGCCTCTTGTTTGAAGAGATGGAAAGCACCCTCAAAGGAAAATGGGCTTTTGAGCCGGACCCGATTAAGGCAGCCCAATTAATGATAAAACATATTGATAAAAAACGAAAGGCGCTGGGAATTGATAAATCGCGGGAAAGGGTTCTCTTTGATATGGCCAAGCGCCGGGAACTGGAAGCGGTGTAAAACATCTAAAAAAGGGAGTAAACCATGTCTAAAATTATCTGTTCGGCCGGCATCAGGGGCGCCCACAAGATCGTAAACCGGGCAAAGGAAAAATGGAAAGAGGCAATTGATAAATGGGGGCCTGAACAGGAAGTGGGTTTTCCCAACACCGGCTATTACCTGCCGGTAATTTACGGCATTTTGGGAATCCCGGTTAAGACCCTAAAAGATATGGAACCGGTTCTGGAAAGATGTTCTGCCCTCCTGCCGGCCTTTGTGGAGGAAAAACACTATCTTCCCTATCTGGGTCCGGCTCTGGACGCCGGAATGGCCACTTTTTTTGCGGAAGAAATTCTGGAAGCGGTCCGGTATTTGGAAAATCCTGATTTTTACACAAAACAAGAAGAACCGACGGCGGGAAATATCTGGCTGGGAGCGGCCGATGACATTATCCTGAGAAAAAGGGGAATTGAATTCGTGGACGGAAGCGCACCCGGATTTGCCGCAATTCTGGGCGCGGCGCCCAACAATGAAACCGCTGTAAAAATTGCCTTGGAATTACAGGAAAAGAACCTCTACGTATTTATGTCCGCAGAATCCGGCGGGAAAACGTTCTCCCAACAATTGGTTGAATCCGGCGTGCAAATTGGCTGGCCGACGCGGTTGGTTCCCTTTGGCCCGGATACCAGCGCCACGGTATTTGCGGCCGGTTTTGCCACGCGGGCCGCGCTCGCTTTCGGAGGTCTGAAGCCCGGGGATTTCCAGAAAATTCTACTCTACAACAAGGAGCGAATTTTTGCTTTCGCCATCCCCTTGGGAGAAGTGACGGAGGAATGGTATGCTAACGCTCTCGGTGCGGTCAACTTCGGTTTCCCGATAATCGCGGACACCCCCATCCCGCAAATTCTGCCCACCGGGATTTGCACTTACGAGCACGTCGTCTCCAACGTTCCCCACGATAAAATTGTCGCCCGGGCGATTGAGGTCAGGGGACTGAAGGTAACGGTTACCAAGGTTCCGATTCCGGTTTCCTACGGTCCGGCTTTTGAAGGAGAACGGGTCCGCAAAGAAGACGTTTACGCCGAATTCCGGGGAGGTGTAAACCATGTTTGCGAATGGACAACTTCAAAGACAATGGAGGAAGTGGAAGACGGAAAGATAGAGGTAATCGGCCGGGACTTAGACCAGATTAAGCCCGGTTCTCAGATGTCCCTGGCGATTCTGGCCGAAGTGGCCGGACGGAAAATGCAAAAGGATTTTGAGCCAATCCTGGAAAGGCAAATTCACCATTTGATCAATTACGCCCAGGGAGTAATGCATATCGGCCAGCGCGATACCGCCTGGATTCGCATCGGCAAATCCGCTTACGAAAAAGGCTTTCGGCTTTCACATCTGGGTTCCATCATCCACGCAAAATATCACAGTGATTTTGGGGGCATTTTTGATAAAGTTCAGGTGAAAATTTACACCGAAGAGGAAAAAGTAAAAGAGATTTTGGGAAAGGCAAAAAATGTCTACGCCGAAAGGGACGCCCGGATTGAGGGAATGACCGACGAAGGAATTGACAATTATTACTCCTGTACTCTGTGCCAGTCTTTTGCTCCAAGCCACGTCTGCGTCATCAGCCCGGAAAGAACCGGACTCTGCGGAGCCTATAACTGGATGGACTGTAAAGCCGCTTATGAAATCAGCCCTACCGGCCCAAACCAACCCGTACAAAAAGGTGAGGTGATTGACGTTAAATTGGGGCAGTGGAAGGGCGTTAACGAATTTGTCTATACGGCTTCCCGTCAGAAAATAGACCATTATAATTTCTACAGCATCGTATACGACCCGATGACCACCTGCGGTTGCTGCGAATGTATTTCTGCGGTTCTTCCCCTCTGCAACGGAGTGATGATTGTGAACCGCGAGCATCAAAGCATGACCCCCTGCGGAATGAAATTTACGACTCTGGCCGGAACGATTGGCGGCGGCATATCCTCACCGGGGTTTATCGGCCATTCTAAATACAATATCTGCCAGCGGAAGTTCATTTCCGGCGACGGAGGGTTCCAGAGAATAGTCTGGATGCCCAAGGCGTTGAAAGAAGAACTTAGCAAAAGACTGCAAATACGCTCCGAGGAAATCAAGGTTCCCAATTTCCTGGAGATGATTGCCGACGAAACGGTCGGGACCACCGAAGAAGAAATTATTTCTTTCCTCCAGGAAAAGAACCATCCGGCCTTAAGCCTGGAACCAATTTTGGGATAAAAAAATGGGACTAACCGGAATAGGGATTTATAAGAAATTACCAAAGAAGAATTGCGGAGAGTGCGGCGTTCCCACCTGCCTGGCTTTTGCCATGAATCTGGCGATGGGAAAGGCCGAATTAAGCGCTTGCCCCTATGTCAGCGAAGAGACAAAGGCAGAGTTAGCGGAGGCCTCCGCCCCTCCCATCCGCACCGTTATCATCGGGACCGGAGAAAAGGCATACCAGGTTGGCGGAGAGACCGTCATGTTCCGGCACGAAAAGACCTTTGTTAATCCGCCGGGCCTGGCCCTCCTGATTAAAGATACCTTGAGTGAAGAGGAAATAGAGAAAAAAATAGCCTCTTTCAACCATCTTCAATACGAAAGGGTAGGCCTTTTACTCAGAGGAAATCTGGTCGCCGTAAAAGAGGAATCCGGAAACGGAGAGACGTTTGCCGCGCTCGTAAAAAAGATTAAAGAAAAAACGAAGGCCGGAATTGTTTTGATGAGCAATAACCCCCGGGCTTTAACCGCGGCTCTGGCAATTTGTAAGGATGACAAACCCTTAATTTATGCGGCCAACAAAGAAAACTATGAAGCCTTTGCAGATTTGGCCAAAAACTCCTCCTGTCCTTTAGCCGTTTACGGAAAAAATATGGAGGAGGTTATTGAACTTACTACCCGGCTGGCCGAAAAAGGATTAAAAGACCTGGTAATTGATTCCGGGTCCAGGACCATTCCGGGGCTCCTGAGAGACCAGATAGCGATTAGAAGGGCGCCCCTCCTGACAAAGTTTCAACCGTTGGGATTTCCCACCATCGTCTTTCCGGCCGAAATGACCACGGACCCGATGGAAGAAGCCCTAATTGCATCCATCGCCATCGCCAAGTATGCCGGAATTATAGTACTTTCTGAGTTTGCCGGGGAAAGCCTCTTCCCCCTTCTTCTGCAGCGGATGAATATTTACACCGACCCTCAGCGGCCGATGGCCACCAAAGAAGGAATCTATGAAATCAACAAGCCCGATGAGAACTCGCCGGTGTTAATCACGACGAATTTCGCGCTGACCTATTTTATCGTCTCAGGAGAAATAGAATCCAGCCGCGTTCCGGCCTGGTTCCTGGTTCAAGGCGCGGAAGGTCTCTCCGTTATGACCGCCTGGGCAGCGGACAAGTTTGTGGCCCAAACCATCGCCCCATTTGTGAAGAAATCAGGAATTGCGGATAAGGTCAGGCATAAAAAATTGATTATCCCCGGTTATGTCGCCCAAATTTCCGGGGAGTTGGAAGAAGAATTGCCGGGTTGGGAAATTATCATCGGTCCCCGGGAAGCATCACATCTCCCGGCTTTCCTGAAGCTGCAAAAACAATAAAATGTAGGATAAAGCTCTGTCATTCCCGCGGACTGTAGCGGTGCGATTTATCGCACGTATTGT
>JAHJUB010000028.1 GCA_018829455.1 Candidatus Omnitrophota bacterium | reverse complement strand
TTTAAGGCCGGCGTTGGTGCGGATAAGCAAAGCGGCTATAAACCCCGAGCAACCCACGGACAGCGATGAGAAAGACGGAAATTCTGGCGCCGGCGAAGATTAATCTTTTTCTGGAAGTTTTCCCCCGACCCTCCGGAGCAGCCCTCCATCCGGTGGAAACAGTTATCGAAAAGGTGACCCTTTTTGACCAACTATCCTTTCAGACAACCCCTTCCGAAATAGAACTCCGCTCCAATCTTGCGAGACTAAACACTCCGGCAAACCTCGCCTTTCAAGCCGCTGCCCTCTTAAAGGATACTTACCGCATTAAAGAAGGAGTGCGCATCCGGCTTGATAAAAAAATACCGGTTGCCTCCGGCCTGGGCGGCGGAAGCAGCGACGCGGCCGCGGTCCTGCTGGCGCTCAACCATCTCTGGAAGATTGATGAGCCGGTTTCGCGTCTCTTTCCCTTAGCGCTGCAACTGGGCTCGGACGTGCCGGCTTTCCTAACGTCGGGCCGGTGCCGGGTCAGCGGTTTTGGCGAAAAAGTAAAATCGCTGCCTATCGGAAAAAAACTGGATTACCTCCTGGTCCTGACCGGGATTAAAAGTCCTACCGGACTTGCCTACCGTTGGCTTGATGATTTGACATATAAACCGCATTCCAGTAAAATGATGATTGCCGCCTTAAAAAAAGGCGGGACAACCGAAATTGCGGCGGCGCTTTTCAACCGTTTTCAGGAGGTGCTCGTAGAGAAAAACAAGGAAATAAAAAAGTGGCGGAAATTGCTCCAGGATAATTTTGGATCCGGTCTTCTGTCCGGAAGCGGCGGTTCTTTCTTTGTCCTGCTTACGAAAAAAGCCGCGGCGATTGATTTACGAAGAGTCGGCACAACAAAGTTTTCGGCGGTAACAACGGCGGTAACAACGTTTGTTCTTTAGTGGTCTTGGGAGGCAACATGGAAATTACGGAAACCAGAGTATCGCCGGTTGAAAAAGCAACCGGACGGTTAAAGGGCTTTGCGTCAATAACCTTTGACAATGTTTTTGTGGTTAGAGGCATCCGGATTATTGAAGGCGACGAAGGGCTTTTTATCGCAATGCCCAACCGAAAGACCGAACACCGCTGTCCGGCCTGCAGCGCCTGGAATGTCTTCCACGCGCGCTTCTGCAGCCGCTGCGGCAAAGAGGTTGCCGGAGTCCCGGAGGAAAACAAGAAAGAGGACAACGCCAAGAACTATCACGACATTGCCCACCCGGTCAGCAACGAATTCCGTGAATATATCCAGACCCGGGTTTTGGAGGCATACAATACACAGTTAAAAAATCCGACGGCACCCACCGCCGGCAGCAATTCAATAGCACAGTAAAGTACTTTTTTGGACGCAGATATACGCAGAAACAACCGGATAATGCTAAATAATAATTTTTTAGAGTATTTCTTAGTAATTCTCTAAAGTAATCTTTAAATCTGTATCTGCGGTAATCTGCGTCCGATTAATCTGTCAATGGATTTTCAAACACTGCAAACCACGCTGCTTGGTTTCTGGCGTGACCAGGATTGTCTGATTTACCACCCAACCGGGCTGGAGGTGGGCGCCGGCACGATGAATCCGGCCACTTTCTTCCGCATCCTGGGCCCGGAACACTGGCGGGTCGCCTACCTGGAGCCCTCGCGGCGGCCAGCAGACGGCCGCTACGGTGAAAACCCCACCCGCGCCTACCAGCATTATCAGCTGCAGGTTATTCTAAAACCATCCCCGGAACAGGCGCAAAAACTGTACCTGGATAGTTTAAGGAGCATCGGCATTGACTGGCGCAAACACGACATCCGGTTCATCGACGACAACTGGGAAGCGCCTACGCTGGGCGCCTGGGGCGTGGGCTGGGAGGTCTGGCTGGACGGCCTGGAGATCACCCAGTTTACCTATTTACAACAGGCCGGCGGCCTGGACTTGAAACCGGTTTCCGTAGAGCTTACCTACGGCCTAGAGAGAATCGCCTGCTTCCTGCAGAAAAAACGGGTCATCTACGAACTGGCCTGGTCGCCGGATTTTACTTACGGTAATTTAAGAAAACGGCCGGAGGCGGAGTTTTCAACGTACAGTTTCCAGGCAGCCAACATTGACCGGCACCTTAATCTTTTCTCGGAATACGAAAAAGAAGCGGAGAATCTCATCCGGTTGAATCTGGTCTGGCCTGCCTATGATTACGTCCTGAAATGTTCCCACACCTTCAACGTTCTGGACAGCCGGGGAGCGATCGGCTTAAGCGAGAGACAGCGCTTCATCGGCCGGGTCAGAAAATTGGCTTCCGCTTGCGCCCGGCTCTATTTGGGAATATAATAATAGGTTGCGCCGGGATGGCGGAACGGCAGACGCGTACGTTTGAGGGGCGTATGGGGTAACCTGTGGGGGTTCGAGTCCCCCTCCCGGCACCACTACTCGATAAAGGGACTCGATGGGAGCACTGCCGATGCGACGAGAAGGAGCAGCGACAGCGGGTGGCCTAGTCGAACGCAGTGAAGTGAGACAGCCGAGTTTTAAGTGACGAAGCTT
>JAHJUB010000027.1 GCA_018829455.1 Candidatus Omnitrophota bacterium | reverse complement strand
TCCGCCCAGGATAATCCGGTGTCCGGCGGCCGGCGCATAGCCGCACTCGTCCAATATCTCGCCCAGTAGCGTTCCGAGCCGGACATTATAATTCCCCGGTTTCGAAATATTGTCTCCCGTGACGGTTATGGAACGGCTGGTTAAAGGCAATCCGTTGATTACGGCATTATAAATTGCTTGGCAGGTGCCCACATTATGCACTACTGCTCCGATATCAAAAGGTAATTTGCCGGACGGCACGGTTCGATTCAGCACAGTTTTGATAAGCTGTTTTTCCGCGCCCTGAGGATATTTCGTTTTAAGCACTCTCAGTTTTAGGGTCGGTTCGCCGCTGATAATGTTTTTGATACTATTTATGGCGCCGGGTTTATTGTCTTCAATCGCAATTATGCCGACGGGAGAGCCGACGATATACATCACAATCTTTAGCCCGTCGATTATTTCCGGCACGTGTTCCTGCAACAACCGGTCGTCACAGGTTAAATAAGGTTCACATTCACAACCGTTGGCAATTACCGTATCAATGCCTTGGGGCGGAAAAAGCTTGACGTGAGTCGGAAAAGCAGCGCCCCCCAGCCCCACAATACCCGCTTCCTTAATCGCTTTGCGCAGTTCCTCAGGTGAATACTCAAGATAATCAGCAAACGTCTTGCCGGGTTCAATGCTTTTATCCAGGCCGTCAGAATCAATCATAACCGCCATTACCAATTGATTTATTACCGGATGATTGTACGGACAGACATCAACAACCGTACCGGAGACGCTGGCGTGAATCGGAACGGAAACGTTGCCGGTGGCTTCACCTATTTTCTGTCCTTTGAGAACATAATCACATTTTCGGACAATCGGATTCGCCGGAAGTCCTGCGTGCTGACTCATCGGAACAACAACCCTCTTAGGCGGAGGCAGTCCGATAATCGAACAGCTTGCAGCCGTATCTTTACAATAGTCCGACAAATGTATTCCACCCGCAAAACTACCCCTGGTTTTCGTCAACATAGCTTAGATTTGAATAAGGTACTTTAAATTTTAGATATTTTACCACTTTCTGTCCCTCAAAAACAACCCAACCGCATCAAAATGGTATAATATCTCCTATGATGCGCCCTGACGCTGTAAAACAAAGGTTTGGATGGTGTCCGGCGGTTATCCTTTTGATTGTCCTGCTTGTTTCGTGCAGCGTAAAAAAACAGACGGCGTCCTATTCCAACCTGATTATGGGAACCTTTTGCGACCTTGCCTTTACTCCGGTTCCCGGTATTAATAGCAATGAACTTGCCGCTAAAATCTTTGACCGGTTACGATACCTGGAAGGTCTCTGGTCAATCTATCAGAAAGAGAGCGAGGTCTCACGGCTAAACCGGGAAGGCAATCTTAAACCTTCTCCGGAAACCCTAACTATTTTGAAAAAATCACTGGAAATTTCCCGTATTTCAAACGGGGCCTTTGACATTACGGTCGCGCCTTTAATGACCGCCTGGCGAGAATCGGAAAAGGCCGGGAAATTACCTGATTTAAAATCTCTCGTTCCGCTGATTGGTTACCGGAAGATAGCGATTGGAAAAAATGGAACGGTTCGGTTTTTGAAGAAAGGGATGGCCATTGATTTAGGCGGGATTGGAAAAGGGGCGGCGGTTGATGAGGCCGTTTCTCTTCTAAAATCTGCCGGGGTGAAATCGGGCATCGTCAATCTGGGCGGCAATCTTTATGTTTTTGGAGACGGGCCCCACCAAGGCCGGTGGAAAGTTGGAATTCAAAACCCGCGCGGAAGCGGCGCTATCAATGCCATTTCCGTGAAAAATCAGGGTGTTTCTACCAGCGGTAATTACCAGCAATATTTTGAAATCGGGGGGAAACGATACAGCCATATTTTAAACCCCAAAACCGGTTCTTTGCCGGATTATCCGGAAAGTGTCACGGTAATCGCGCCCACCGCGGCGCTGGCAGACGGACTTTCCACGGCATTTACCGTTCTTGGTCCGGCAGACGCAATTTCATTGGCCGATACGATTTCCGGCGTTGAGACGCTGATTATAATGCCGGGACCGAAATCCTACCGGACAAAAGGCTTCCCCGCCATAATGTAGGGATGAATTTGTCATTGCGAGCGCAGTCCAGCGTGGCAATCCCATTTTTCAAAATTAGGGGGTTGTCCCTAATTTCCCAATAAATAAAGGCCCTGCCAGGAAATGGTGAGGGCCCCTATTTACTTCAATTACCTTCCTTTAACTACCGGTTACCGGGAGATTATCTTAAAATGAACCTTTCTGGCGGAAGGATAGGCGGATTTATTTACTTCCATTTTGCCTTCACCTTTAACGAAAATGGAATTCTTCGGTATCCCGTTTTTCACCAGATAATCCTTGACCGCGAGGGCTCTGTTTTCGGATAATTTCAAGTTGTGATTGTCTAAACCCTCAGGAGAGGCATACCCCAGCAAAACCACCTTTACCTTCGGATTTTCTTTCAAGGCCTTTACGTTGTTGTTAAGAATTTTCTGGGCGGGAAGCGTCAATTCTGCGCTGTTAAGAGGGAAGTAGACGTCTTGAAGCGCCAACTTTTCAACAGACACCTTCGGGGCCTTTTCTTCTGCCAGATAAACATATCCTTTGTTTCCCCAAACGGCGCTGTCTTTGCCTTTCGGCGCTTTCTCCGGCATCCACCAGGACCCTCCCTTCTGGGAATCCTTCACCGGGGCAGGCTGTGCGCCTGACTTACCGTACCAGGACGTATCTCTACCGGAATACTGCTTCGCTCCGGAAGAGGACTTCAGTATTGGCGTAGCGCATCCGGCCAGAATTGAAACTGCAAAAACACAGAGAAGCAGACTGACCAAATTCAATCTTTTCACCTGAAAATCACCTTCCCTCCTTATTTACGGTTACCGTTTTTAGTATTATGGTAGAACGAGCCAGTTAGAGATAAAAAATTTCACCTGCGTGCTTTTGAAAAGCAACATTCCTTTGTTCTTAAAACTGGCTGAAGTCAGTTTCATTTCCGGGGTTA
>JAHJUB010000026.1 GCA_018829455.1 Candidatus Omnitrophota bacterium | reverse complement strand
TTGCGCCGGGTCGGCACGGTAATGATGTCCATGCCTTTCCGGCATAGTTCCTCAGGGTAAAGTTGAATTTTGTTAGTGATGATGAAGTATGTCGGCTTCGGACATTTACGCGGGTCAAGACCAAGGTCACCCTTGCCCCGGGTAACCACAACCCGGATGTAAGCATCGCGGAGCTTATTGATTTTAAGGGTCTCCAGGATTTTCCGGGTCATCTCCTCCGGAGTTATTGATATCTGAAGCAATATGGTCTTGGCCGAGCGATAGAGCCGCCGGATATGTTCTTCCAGGCGAAAAACCCGGCCGTTATAGGCCCGGATTCCCTCAAAGACACCGTCACCGTAAAGGAGACCGTGGTCAAAGACCGAAACGACGGCCTTCTCCTCCGAAACCAACTTCCCGTCCAAACAGATTAATAACCCCATTGTTTTTTTCCTCCTCCCCTCCCCTACATTACTACTTTACCACTTTTTAAGCGAACCGTACGAGCAGCCATGGCCGCGGCTATCTCCTGGTTGTGGGTTGCGATTATGAATCCGGTGCCGCTTCGAACAACCATTTGCCGGAAAAGATTAAGACAAATCTCCGCGTTTTCCCGGTCAAGGTTTCCGGTCGGTTCGTCGGCAAAGACAAAACCCGGCCGGTTAATCAGGGCGCGGCAGATAGCCACCCGCTGTTTCTCACCGCCGGAGAGTTCGGACGGAAGGGCTTCGGTACGGTCGCCCAGTCCCAATTCCGCCAGGAGATTTTTTGCTTCTTCCCGGGTTGTCGTAAAATCCCGGCCGCGTTTGCCGATTAACGAGGGCAACAGCGTATTTTCCAGAACCGTAAATTCCGGCAACAGATTAAAGAATTGAAAGATAAAACCAAAAGAACTGTTGCGTAAAAGGGATTTTTTCCGGTCGGAAAGGAAAGAAAGGGGCTCTCCGTTAAGTAAAACGTCGCCTTCGCTGGGGACTTCCAGCCCGGAAAGCAGGTTTAAGAGAGTGGTTTTGCCTGACCCGGAAGGACCCAAAAGGACAACCAATTCTCCGGATTGAAGCGTCAGATCAACCCCGTCAAGCGCCACCACCCGATTAGCGGCATCACTAAAAATCTTCGTCAAGCCTCTGGCTGTTATTTCCATTTATTTCCATAGTGTTAAAGATTTGTAGTCGCCCGGCTTGCCGGGCTCTTTTGACAGAGCCAACCAAGGTTGGCAACTACAGTACTACAGTACCCATGCAGTTCGTTTTTCTGGCAAGCGAGGATTTCTGTTTCGCGAAATTCGCGGAGTGACGGAAACAAGACAAGCAAAATGAGTAAGTGAGTGGCCGTGGTCCGCCAGAATTATGGCGGAAACACGGCGAGCCTCGCTTACGAATTGCGTAGTCTTGTCCGACACGCAGAGTTCTTTCGCGAAACAGAAACCCGAGCGCTTTATTCAGAACGTAGCGTAACCGCCGGCGCCACCCGGGCCGCCTCCCTCGCCGGAAAGATTGAGGCTGCAAGCGCAATGGCGAAAGAGGTTACCGTAATCCAGATAACATCAAAACCCTTAACCTTAATCGGCAGATACGAGAGGTCGTAAACATACCCCGGCAATTTTATCAGTTGGTAATGGTCTCCGATATAAGCCAGCGACAGACCGGTGGCCAGACCAACCGCCACGCCCCATAACGCAGTCAAGAACCCCATCCACAAAAAGATCGCCTGAATACCGCCCGTGCTCACTCCCATAGACCGGAGAACTCCAATCTCCTTGCTCTTCCGCCAGACGGTAATCATCAGACAGGTGGCGATATTAAAACCAGCCACAAAAATTATCAAAATCAGAATAATTGCCATCGCACGTTTCTCCAGCGCCAGAGCCGAAAAAAGAATCCGGTTTTTACTAATCCAGGATTCCACGCGAAAAGAAGACCCCAACTCCCGGGTGACCTTCTGGGAGAACAGTTCCGCCGTATAAATATCTTTTATCTTTACACCCAACGCTTCCGGTCGGACGCCGGTCGGAAAAAACCCTTCGCTTATAGATAGCGGAACAAACGCCATGGTAACATCAAAATGATAAAGCCCGGTCCGGAAAATTCCAACCACCGGCAGAGTGCGGGTTTTTACGCCGAATCCGGTAATTATTTCCAGTTGGTCTCCAACACTCACCCGAAGATTTTCAGCCAGTTCCGAACCGAGTACTAAGCCTCCCCCCCACCTTATATCCCCCTCACCCTTACCCTCTCCCCGAGGGGGAGAGGAATCTTTGGAATTAGACTTGCCCTCTCCCCGCAAGGGAGAGGGGTCTTTGAAATTAGCCTTGCCTTCTCCCCGAAGAAGAGAGGGGAAAATAAGGAATTTTTGAAATCCAGTGACCGCATCCTCTTTTTCCGGTTCAATCGCGCGCAGGATACCGGCGGTCAGGAAACTCTGGGAACGAAAGATGGCCTGGGTTTGGGAAAACGGCGCGCAGGCAACCACCTCCGGGAAAGAGGCAATCCGGCTTTCAATCCGGGAGAAATCGGAAGCGTCTGGAATTTGAATTTCCACCGGCGGGAAGACACCGATTATCTTCCGTTTCAGGTCCCGGTCAAACCCATTCATCACACCCAGAACCAGAATCAAACTGGCCACGCCTACGGCTACGCTGATAATAGCAAAGAGATTGGTCAGAAAAAGGTATCCGCCCCTGCCCCGACGGAAATAACGCCGCGCGATAAAAAATGGATAGTTCATTATTGTTTAGCAACCCCTTAATTATACACCATTTGACATCAAAAAGGAAGATAGATTATAATATCTGACAAATGCTAACCGCCGAAAAAAAAGCAGAAGCGATGCAGGTTTTCCGCCGGACCGCAATTGATACCGGCAGCCCGGAAGTTCAGATCTCTCTCCTGACAGCCCGGATTAACCGTTTAGAGGAACACTTCCAATCTCACCTCAAGGACCGCAATTCCCGTCGCGGACTACTCACTATGATCGGTCACCGCCGGCGGCTGCTGGATTACCTGAAAAAGGAAGAACCTTCCAAATACGGATTGGTCATCTCCAAATTAGGCCTGCGAAAATAATAAATTTCAAGTACAAGTAATTTGAACACCTCATCGGAAGGAAATTAGGGACACCTCCTAATTTTCGCTACTTCACTTAAATTCAAAATTAGGTAGGTGTCCCTAATTTCCAAGAAAAAGAGGAAAAAAAATGAAGAAAGAGATTGAATTAGGAGGTCGTACGATTAGTTTTGATACCGATACTTTCGCCCAGCAGGCCACCGCTTCGGTGATGGTCCGTTCCGGCGACACCATGGTGCTCACTTCAACCGTTTTCGGACGCGAACTGGCTAATCAGCAGGATTTCCTGCCGCTGACCGTGGAATACCGGGAACATATTTCGTCTTCCGGAAAAATCCCCGGCGGCTTTTTTAAGCGGGAAGGCCGAAATAGCGAAAAAGAAACGGTGACCTGCCGTCTGATTGACCGGACAATCAGGCCGCTTTTACCTAAAACATTCAACCGCGAAATCCAGGTCGTTTCTTTTGTCTACTCCGCTGACCCGGAGATAGACCCGGATATGCTGGCCGTGTTGGGCGCTTCCGCCACCGTCGCCCTTTCTCCTTTTCCGGCTCAGGGACCGGTCGCGGCGGTTCGGGTAAGCTTGGTAGAAGGCGTTTTTATCGTCAATCCAACCGCCACCCAGACAATGGCCAGCGAACTGACGCTGGTTGTCTCCGCCGGGGCGGAATCAATACTTATGTTGGAAGGAATAGGCAAAAACGTGCCGGAAGAAAAAGTTATGGAAGGAATTGCCCTGGGATTCAGCGAAGCCCAGCGGTTGGCCGTTTTTATTAAAGAAAACTTCTCCGGTCCAAAAACAGCTTTTCCGGAACCGAAGCAAACCACTTGCGACGAAGCGGTCAAAGCGGTTTTTGACGCTAAGTTCAGTCAGGTTGGCAACTATCCGGGGAAAAAAGAGCGCAACGTCTTTTTTGACGAGATACACCAGGAGATCTTAGCCGGGTTTCCGGAAGCAGCGACTGACAATGATCTCAAAAAAGAGATTAAAGGGGTTTTTGAAAAAGAACTTCGCGCCCGGGTGCGGCGCCAAATTATTAAAACCAAAACACGGCTGGACGGCCGCAAGCCCGACGAGGTCCGAAAGATCACCTGCGATGTGGGTCTGCTTCCCCGAGTCCACGGTTCCGCTCTTTTCCACCGCGGAGAAACTCAGGCGCTTGCCTTGATCACACTGGGAACCTGGGGCGACGAACAGCGGATTGAAGGTCTCCTGGAAGAGAGCAAGAAACGTTTCCTGCTCCACTATAATTTCCCGTCTTTTAGCGTCGGAGAGTGCCGGCCGATGCGCGGTCCGGGCCGGAGAGAAATCGGGCACGGATTACTGGCCGAAAAATCGCTGATTAATAACTTGCCGGCCGGAGACGAATTTCCTTACACCATCCGGATCGTTTCCGACATCCTGGAGTCACACGGTTCTTCTTCAATGGCCACCGTCTGCGCCAGTTCACTGGGTTTGATGGACGCAGGCGTCCCGATGAAGAACGCAATCGGCGGAGTAGCTTTGGGCTTAATCAAGGAGGGCGACGATTTTACAATCCTGACCGACATCGCCGGCGAGGAAGACCATTACGGCGACCTTGACTTGAAGGTTGCCGGAACCACGGAAGGCATTACCGCGCTCCAGATGGACGTTAAAACGACTCAACTGTCCCTGGAAATTTTGCGTCAGGCTTTTCTGCAGAGCCGGGAAGGCCGAACCAAAATTCTGGAAGTGATGAACCAGACACTTTCAACCCACCGGGCCACGCTCTCCCAACACGCGCCCAAGATCTCGCTCATCAAGATTCCGGTGGAAAAGATCGGGGCGGTTATCGGGCCGGGCGGCAAGAATATCCGTAAGATAATTGAGGAGACCGGCGCCGACGTTGAGATTAATGACGACGGCGGCGTTCAAATCATCTCCAAGGATGATGAGTCCAGAGCCAAGGCCATTGCCATAATTAAGGGAATGACTGAGGAACCGACGATCGGGCAGGTTTATTCCAACGTAAAGGTAACTCGTATCCTGCCTTTTGGCGCTATGGTTGAATACCTACCGCGCCAGGAAGGGCTGGTTCACGTTTCGGAGCTTGACCATCGTTACGTCGGACGAGTGGAAGACGTGGTCAATATCGGAGACATCATCAACGTTAAAATTGTCGGCGTGGACGAACAGCACCGGGTAAACTTAAGCCGGAAAGCCCTGCTGCCACCGCCACCGCCCGGAGAAGAAGGCAGCAGACCGCCATCCGGCAGCCGCGGCGATTATTCCGGGAGGTCCGGTTCCGCCGGCCGCCCGCAACCAAGACTAACACACCGTGCCCACCGTTCCGGTCCAAATAAGTAAGAAAAACGCTGAAATTCAGACTCCGGCTTACCACCGACCCGGAGATGCCGGTCTTGACCTGCGCGCCAATGAATCAATAACCCTGGCGCCAGGCCAACGTTACCCGGTAAAAACAGGTTTACATTTTGCCATTCCGGATGGGGTGGTCGGCCTCATCAAAGATCGCAGCGGGCTGGCTCTGAAATTCGGCCTTCACACCCTGGCCGGCGTAATTGATAGTAATTACCGCGGTGAAATAATGGTTGTCCTGATAAATTTAGGTGAAAAAGAATATCAGGTCAATACCGGCGACCGGATTGCGCAACTAATTCTGCTGCCCTGCCTTCAAGCCGATTTAACTACAGTATCAACCCTTCCGGAAACAGAACGAAACGACTCCGGGTTTGGCTCCTCCGGAAAAACATAAATCCTATGAAAGCGGCGTTTCTAATCGGAAAAGAACAGATTGAAATTCAAGACGCGGCGCAGCCGGTTGTGGGAAACGGCGAAGCGCTGGTACGGGTAAAGAAGGTTGGAATCTGCGGTTCCGATGTCCACTATTTTAAGAAAGGCCGAATCGGCGAGCAGATTGTTTCCGGTTCTTTCATCCTCGGTCACGAAGCAGCCGGAGAAGTTGTTGAAACAGGTCCCAACGTAAAGGATTTTACGGTGGGACAGAAGGTGGCGATTGAACCGGGAATTTCCTGCGGAAAATGCGAGGTCTGCCTAACCGGCAAACCAAACCTCTGTACCAGTGTTAAATTCCTGGGCACCCCACCCACATCCGGCGCTTTCCAGGAATTCCTGGCGATGCCGGCGGCCAACTTTATCCCCCTTCCCGATAACGTCAGTCTGGAAGAAGGCGTGCTTTCCGAACCTTTGGGAATCGGACTTTATGCGGTTAATCTCATCCGGGTTTCCCCCGGAGACTCAGTCGCAATTTTTGGCTGCGGTCCGATCGGCCTGGCGATTCTTTTCTTTGCTAAATTGGCCGGCGCCGCTTCAATCTTTGCCACCGACCTGATTCCGGAAAGACGCGCTTACGCAAAACAGGCCGGCGCCGATTACGTCTTTGACCCTAAAAAGGGAAACCCGGTAAAAGAAATCCTGGACCTGACTGAAGGCAGAGGCGTTCATTCTGCTTTTGAAGCAGCCGGTCAAAAAGAAACTCTTGTCCAGGCAATAGATTCTGCCTCTATGGCCGGAAAAGTTGGAATGGTGGGTATTCCGGCGGAAGATTGCTGGCAATTTCCCAGTTTTGGCGCCCGACGAAAAGAACTGGCGCTCCTGAATGTGCGGCGTTCTGCTTTCGCCGCGGAAAAAGTCATCCGGCTCATAGCCGCCGGCAAGATTAACGCCAAAGATATGGTTACCCATAATTTTCCGTTGGAAAGGGTGTCCGAAGGATTGCAATTGGTGGCCGATTACCGGGAAGGCGTCATCAAAGCGATTGTTGATATTTAAGGGGCTGTCCCATGCTTGATTCCATTATCGCCGGGGTTAGAGTCGGCGCCCAGGAAAGAGCCAAAAAGAAACCCCTGGTCATTCTAAAAAATGAGATTGCCGGTCTGCCCGGACCGCGCAACTTCACCGCAGCCCTCTCCGCTAAAGAAAGATTATATATCATCGCCGAAATCAAGCGCGCTTCACCTTCAGCCGGCCTTTTGCGACCGGAACTTTCTCCGGGTATCCTTGCCCAAAGTTACGAAAAAGCCGGGGCAGCCGCTATCTCGGTCCTGACCGAAAAAAACCATTTTCAGGGAAGTCTCGCCGACCTGGCCGCTGTACGGAAATCAGTATCTGTGCCCATCCTCCAGAAAGATTTCATCCTCATCCCCTATCAGGTTTACGAAGCCCGCGCCTGCGGAGCCGACGCCATCCTGTTAATTGTTGCTCTCCACAACCGCCGGACCCTGCAGGAACTATTTTCGCTGGCGCTATCCTTGAAACTTTCCGCGTTAGTAGAAATCCACCGCGAGCCGGAGTTGGAAGACGCTCTTTCCGTCGGCGCGGACATTATCGGAATCAACAACCGAAATCTGGACACCCTTCAAACCGACCTTGATGTCAGCCGCCGTATTCTGCCCTTGATACCAAAAGAAAAAATAACGGTCGTGGAGAGCGGGCTGAAAACCAAAACAGAAATACAGGAACTTTCCCGGCTGGGGGCATCGGCCTTCCTGATTGGAGAATCTCTTTTGCGCCAGAGCGACCCGGCGGCCGGCCTCGCCTCCTTACTTAAATGAAGATTGCCTTGCTGGTTCCGGCGATGGACCTGGGCGGCGTGGAACAGGGAACCTTTGACCTGGCCTGCGGTTTTCAAAAATTAGGACACCAGGTTCTGGTAATCTCCGGGCCCGGCCGGTTCATCCCTCTCCTTCACCAAAAAGGAATCCGGTGGTATCCGGTACCGATGGAGCGGAAGAACCCATTCAATTTTTGCCGCGCCTTACGTAAAATAAAGCGAATATTCTCCGAAGAGAAACCGGACATCATCCACAGCCGCAGCCGTTTTCCGGCCTGGCTGGCCAACTTTGCCGTTGGCTCCTGCGCCGGACATCTAATTACCAGCATACACGGTTTTCATCATAGCCGCCGATACAGCCGGATTATGGGGAGAGGGGAACGGGTCATCGTCATCAGCGAAGGACTTAAAGAATATGCAGTCGGGTTCCTGGGCGCCGATAAAGAAAAAGTCAGGGTTGTTTATAATGGATTTGATTTTGCGCCTTTTTTAAAAACAACGACACGGAAAAACCCATTAGTGCAAAATAAAGAAGAAATTACCGTGGGAGCCGTAGGCAGATTAACTGCGGTTCAGGGATTCCGCTACCTCCTGAAAGCTATCGCCTTGCTTAGCCCGGACTTTCCGGAATTGAAAGTAGTTCTGGTCGGCAGCGGCCCGGAAGAAACTGTTCTCAAAAATCTTGCGGCGGACCTTGACCTAAAGTCAAAGGTTTCGTTTTTGAAAGGAAAAGCCGCGGATTACCTATCTTCTTTCAACCTGATGGCGGTCCCCAACCTCAACCCGGAACCCAAGCCCGAAGGCGGCCCATTCTGGTCACGCCGCACCGGAGCCGAAGCCCAGGTTGCCGGCATCCCGGTAGTAACGACTATGGCCGGTCTGGCCGTTGGCGCCTTTGAAATCGGTGAAGCCAACATCTTTACCGCGGCCCGCGACCCGCTTGGCCTTTCCCGGGCAATTAAGTATATTATCACCCATCCGGCTGAAAGTCGGGAACTCGCAGAAAAAGCAAAAAAAATCGCCCTGGAACACTTCTCGTTAGACCGGATGGTCACCCGCACCCTTTCCGTCTATCAAGAACTGTTAACAGATTCGTGAAATATGGTAAAATAACCCCAGATTAATGTAGGGGCGCCATTTATGGCGCCCGCGGGTCGGATAAATCCGACCCCTACACAAAACAACAGAGCCAACCAAGGTTAGCGACTATTATGAAAAATGATTTTGTTTTTCGGATGCCGTCAAAAGTAATTTTCGGAATGGGAAAGTTTGACCTCCTACCGGAAGAAGTCAGTTTCTTCTTTACTAAGGGGACCGTCCTGGTAGTGATGGACCCGGCAATTAAACCGCAGGTCTGGCCCCGCGTGGAAAAACTGCTGGCTGGCTGGAAAACAATTCCCTGTGAAATTAAACCCGGGGAGCCAACGGTTCAAACGGTTGACAAAATGGCGGATTTCGCCCGGAAAGAAAAACCGGATTTGGTCATCGGTATCGGAGGCGGAAGCACCATGGATACCGCCAAAGCGATTGCCGGGTTGATAACCAACCCGGGCAGTTCGGAAAAATACCGGGGCCAAAATCTTTTAACCCGGCCGGCAATACCCGGAATCATGGTGCCGACCACCGCCGGAACCGGAAGCGAGCTGACCCAAACTGCGGTCCTGATTCACCAGGGACGTAAGGGCGGAATTAACAGCCCGCACCTCATTCCGGCGACCGCCATTCTTGACCCGGCCTTACTCCTGGACCTGCCGATGGAACCGACGCGCGCAACCGGACTTGACGCACTGACCCACGCAATTGAATCTTTCCTGTCTAAAAACAGTAATCCCTTGACCGAGCCGATTTCTCTGCAAGCGGCCGAACTCCTGATTGCCGGACTCCCGGCGGCGGTGTCCGACGGCAAAGACCCGGAGGCACGGACTAAAACCATGCTGGGCAGTCTTCTGGGAGGCATCAGTCTGGCCAACGCCGGCGTAATCGTCGGTCATTCCTTGTCCTATCCGTTGGGCGCCAGATACGGTATCAGCCACGGCGTCGCCAACGGACTCCTGCTGCCTTACGTGGCAGCAGAAATTCTTCCTTTTGCTACGGAAAAACTGGCCCGGTTGGCTTCTGCTTTTGGAATATCTCAAGGACGCTCCGCAAAAGAAGAGGCCGAAGAAGCGATAAAATTTCTCTTCTCCTTTGAGAAAAAGATTGGCTTCCAAAAACGGCTGGCGGATTTCCAGGTCCAACCGAGTGATTTTGACGAGATGGTGGAAGAAGCCTGGGCGGTAGCGGTTCCCGTCGCCAATACACCCAAACCCATGACCAAAGAAGATTTGTTGCGAATCTATCAGGCCGCGTATTAAAATGCACGTAAATAAGACAATTTTCCGGGAATATGATTTACGCGGTCTGGCAAACACCGAACTGACCGCTGATTTTGCCTTTGGCCTGGGCCAGGCATTTGTCGTTTATCTTGAAAAAAATGGCTTCGTCAAAAAGGTGCTGGTCGGAGCAGACAACCGCGCCACTTCTCCCCTCTTCAGCGAACGTCTGATGGCCGGACTGCGGGAAAGCGGAGCCGACGTCACCTTTCTCGGAGAAGTTCCGACCCCGACCTTCTATTTCGCCAGCCGCACGCTTTCTTTTCCAGCCGGAATTATGGTAACCGCCAGTCACAATCCTCCGGCTTATAACGGCTTTAAACTGCTGGTTAATTACCAGAGCATATTCGGGCCGCAAATCCAGGAAATCCGGGAATTGATGGAAGCGGGGAAATTCCGGTCCGGAAACGGGGGATTTAAGCAACTACAAGTTGTGCCGGATTATCTCGCGGCAATCAAAAAGGCCTTTCAATTAGACCGGTCAATAAAAGTGGTCCTGGACTGCGGAAACGGAACCGCGGGCCCGGTCGCCCTTCCGGCGCTGATTGGACTGGGAGCCGAAGTAATCCCGCTTTACTGCAACAGCGATAATACTTTTCCCCACCACCTGGCCGACCCGGTTGTGCCGAAAAACATGGCCGACCTGGTAAAAAAGGTTAAAGAGAGCGGCGCGGAATTAGGCATCGGCATAGACGGAGACGGAGACCGCATCGGGCTTTGCGATGAAGAGGGAAACCTGGTCTGGGGAGATAAAATCCTGGCGCTTCTTTCCGAGGAAGTTATTTCTGAAAATCCGGGCGCAACCATCGTCTTTGACGTTAAGTGCAGTAAGACGCTGGAAGAGGAGATCACCCGGCTGGGCGGGAAACCGCTGATGTGGAAGACCGGCCACTCCCTGATTGAAGATAAGATGCATGAGGTAGGCGCCAAAGTAGCCGGCGAACTTTCCGGTCACCTCTACTTCGGCGACCACTGGTACGGTTTTGACGACGCCATCTATGCATCCGGACGCGTTCTGCAGTACTTATCCCGGCACCGAGAAAAACTGTCCTCCCTCTTAGGACGGCTCAAACAATATTACGCCACCCCGGAAATCCGCCTAGAAATAGCGGACGAAGAAAAGTTCGGCCTGGTGGAACGACTGAAAGAAAAAGTTTCCGGTAAATACAAAATATCAGATATTGATGGCGTGAAGGTCTATTTTGAAGACGGATGGGGTCTGGTGCGCGCTTCCAATACCCAACCGGCGCTGGTGCTGCGTTTTGAAGCAGACACGGAAAAACGGCTTCACGAAATCCAATCCTTCTTCACCGAATTGCTCGCCTCCTTAAAATAGGGTAAAATATATACCGGGGCTGCCACAGCCCCTTAGGGCGAGTAGCTCAGCTGGCAGAGCATTCGGCTTACATCCGAAAGGTCGTAGGTTCAAATCCTACCCCGCCCACCTACGCTAAAGCTTCGGCGGGCAAGCCCGCTACAATACGTGCGATAAATCGCACCGCTACATTACGATATTTATTTTGATTTTTCTATTTAAACAGGAGATAACTATGGCGACAAAAAAAAGCGGTGGAGCGTGTAAAAATGGACGCGACAGCGACGGCAAGCGACTGGGTGTCAAGCGTTACGGCGGGCAGGTTGTGTCGGCCGGCGAAATAATCGTACGGCAGCGAGGCAGCCACTTCAAGCCCGGCTCGCATACCGGAATGGGCACCGATTTCACCATCTTTGCCCTGTCAGCCGGAAAGGTCTTGTTTGAAAACCGACGCGGTCAGAAGTTGATTTCAATTGAAAGCGCCTAAATGGTTTCCGGAATCGGCGTTGACATCGTTTCAATCGTTGATATGTCCGGAGCGCTAAAGCGTTTCGGCAGCCGGCTTAAAAACCGCCTCTTTACCGAAGCGGAACAGCAAATTTGCGAAGAGAAGCATACTCCGGCGGTTCATTACAGCGGTAAGTTTGCCGCCAAAGAATCGTTTTTAAAAGCATTGCAGCGGGAAAGCCGGGGGAAAATACGCTGGCGGGAGATGGAAGTACTTAACAGCCCGGGCGGCCAACCCTATTTCCGCTTTTCCGGAACAGCCGGAAAAGCGCTGGAAGAAAATGGTTTGTGCGCATCCGTTTCCCTCTCTCACTCCGGAGAATATGCAATCGCCTTTTGTTTGATACAAAAATCAAAATAACGTAGGGGCGCCATTCATGGCGCCCGCGGGTCGGATGAATCCG
>JAHJUB010000025.1 GCA_018829455.1 Candidatus Omnitrophota bacterium | reverse complement strand
CTCTCACTGTTCCGGACCCGGTTTTTTATCCGGCCCCAATTCCAGATGTCGTAAGAAACAGTCAGCATAACCCGGTCGTTGCGTGACCAGTCAGAGTCAAAAGCGTCATCCTGAAACTCCTGGTGCGCCAGTTGCAGGTAAACTTGCGGAAAGTAACCGCTCTTGACAATCTCCCGGCCCTTTTCCGTCTGGCCAACCCGGATTTCGGCTGCCCTCAATTCCGGACGGTTCTTCTGCGCCTCAACGTAATAGCGGTCCAGATTCTCGTCTTTCAGCCGGCTCTCCGGAACAACGTCCAGTAAAATCGTTTCCGTATCCAGCGGCCGCTCCAACAAACGGTTCAAACTGCTGCGGGCCGCCTTCAGTTCGTTCTCCGTGGAAATCAGGCCGTCCTCGCTGTGAGCCAGTTCCACCTCTGCTTTCAGTTGCTCCACCCTGGGTAAAACTCCGGCCTTCACCCTTTTTTCCACTTCGGAAGAGTGACGCTGCCGGTTTTCGACCAGTTCCCGGGAAACGTTGATTGCCTTTTCCAGACGCAGGACATTAAAGTAAGCGTTATTAACGTTTAGAATCAGGTCCAGGTCAACAATATCATAATAAGCCCGGGCAAACTCAACCGCAAGCCGGGCGGCCTGGTATTGACTCAGGAGCCGTCCGCCGGTAAATATGGGCTGGGTAACTGATAGGGTAAGGTTACTATCATCGGTCTCCGGGTCGTCGGAAGGAATCGGGGAACCGAAAACTTGCCCTTTCTGGTAGGTGTAAGCGCCGGAAAAACTGAAAGAAGGAAGAAGGTAGGTGCGCTGCTCCGCGGAACCGGCTTCAGCCGCCCGAACCATTTCCCCGGACTGTTTTAAAACCAAACTCTTACTCCTGGCCTCGCCAATCGCTTTCTCCAGCGTCAGGGTTTCGGCGGCGGTCAGGGCTGGAGACAAAAATAAAAAGTAAACCAGGAAAAACCCCAAAATCTCTCTTTTTTTCATCTTCAGGTAAATTATGGAACCGCTATGCATCGGCCAGTCGAAGCAATTCGGCAATTACGCTTTTGCGTTGTTTATCATTCAGGCAAGATACCTGCAGAATCTCTTGTAAATGAAGCCCCACCGCAGCAAGTAAAATGATGGCTTTCCGTTCAAATCCAAGCGCAGGCGTAGTAATCTCCGCCATAAATTTCAGACCGTCTTTACGGATAGGCTCAACTAATTTAGGGTTACACGCAATCGCGGCAAGCAAGGCGGCCGCGCTTTGGTCGGTCCTGCGGTTACGGGCAAGCATGGAAAGAATGCGCGCTTTAATTTCCCGCGCCGGTTCCGCTTTCATTTTGGCGATCTTTTTTATCCGTTCTTCCTCAAAACATTGAATCAGACGGCTTACCATCGCCTTCAACAAAATTTCTTTGGTGGGAAAATTGTACAGCAGGCCCCCCTTGCTGACACCGGCCTTCCGGGCTACGGAATCAAGCGTCATGTGGGCGGCCCCTACTTTCAACACGACCGCTTCCGCCGCATTCAGGATATTATCGTAAGAGTTCTTTCTTTTACCCATAAAAAATGCTTTGCTTGATTACTTGATTATTAAAAGTGATATTATACACCGACCGGTCGGTATACTGTCAAGTGTCAGTCATATCTTTAGAGTATACTAGACACAAAGGCGCTTGGTGTCAGAAGAATAGAAGAGAGTTAACTGCTTGGCAGAGTTGACAACTATAAATGACAGGCGGGACTTGTCCGCCGAAGCTTCCGCGAAGGCGGGCTCCTGTCATACGACAATACGTGCGATGAATCGCACCGCTACAATACTACGCGGGTCGGATGAATCCGACCCCTACGGTTTTTTAATGGTTTGCAGTAATTTTTCAAAAAATCCCTGGGCAATAAGCTGCCTGCCTAACTTATAAATAACCACGATAATAATCAAAAATACGATAAATCTGATCAGACCGGCCGGAACCCCTTTGCGCCGCCCCGACCTCTTCTTTTCCAGGTTCTGGGACCTTTTTACAAAAACACCGGTTGTCTGCGCGCACTTGTCGCTGCAAAAAAGACCGTCTTCGGTTACCAGGCGGCAATCGGAACAGAGCGGCTTCCCGCACTGTTTACAGCGGGTTACCGCCGGTCTCCCCGTATGAAAAAAACACTCGCCCTCTCCCCCTTTATGAGTGTGCATTTTCCATCCTCCCCAGGATGATAACAATAAGCGACCCTTATAGGTTAAACTAAATGTATTATCGTGGTATGATAATACCTCCGCCGACCAAAAGAGTCAAGAGACGGCGGAACACAATTTAACTGTTGGTCAGGAGAAGAAAAGGACCAGCGACCCTCGTCCTCTTTTGAGGACCGCTTTCAGACCGTCCGTTCTTCTTCGTAATCGGGTTAACCGCCGATAGAAAGCCGTCCCGAGAACCTCGAGGACCGCTATAAGGCTGCTGGTATCCCGAAGCGACCAACCAACCTAAGGGGAGGCCCGCATGACATATGTTGGAGTTGATTGGTCTGATAATTTTCACGTTATCTACGTTACCGATGAGACGGGTGATAGTCTTACCGCTTTTAAGATTGACCATACACCGGAGGGAATTGAATCCCTCTTTTTAAAAGTGAAAGAACATGCCCAGAATCCGGCTGAAGTCCTCTTTGCCCTGGAGACCCCAAACGGTCTTTTAGCCAGCGCGATTCTGGAAGCCGGCTTCACCCTGTACCCGATTAACCCGAAGGCAGTTGACCGATACCGGGACAGGTATAAAATGTCCGGGAAAAAGGACGACTACTTTGACGCGATGGTGTTGGCTAACATCCTGCGCACTGACCGGCAGAACCACCGGGCCCTTGTTCCGGATTCCTCGCTGACCAGGGAACTGCGCGTCTACACCAACGGATACCAGATTTTGGTAAAGACCCAGACCAGGTTCGCCAACCAGATTACCAGCTGCCTGAAAAACTACTATCTGGTTGCCCTGGGTATCTTTGACAAGATTGACCAGCCGGTCACCCTTGGTTTCCTTTCCAAGTTTCCCACCCCGGACTCTTTCCGCCGGGCCGGCAAGGCAAGAATTGAACGCTTCTTGAAAAAGAACCATTACCCGGGCGTAAGAGAAAAGACGCTTGAGATTTACGCTTTATCAAAGAAACCCCAGTTTGAAATTGAGGAGCCGATCGCCAGAGCCAACTCCCTGCTTCTGCTTTCTCTGGTAAAACAACTAAAAGAAACGATGGCTTCTCTAAAAGAATTCGAACTCAAGATAGCAGAGCTTCTGGAACAACATCCGGATAAGGAAGTTTTCTCCTCCCTGCCCGGCGCCGGGAACATCACCACCGCCAAGTTCATCAGCAACTTTGGCGAT
>JAHJUB010000225.1 GCA_018829455.1 Candidatus Omnitrophota bacterium | reverse complement strand
TTAATAGAGCCTTTAATACATCACCTTCAGACCCTTAAAATACTTCTTGTAAAAACCCCTGTCTCTACTTAGCAATATATCCGCCTTAGACTGTGCATGAGCCCCAATCAAGAAATCTGCAAGAACTCGATCCGGCTTTCCATCAGCCTTTGTGTATTGTTTCCTCCATTCATATCGTTTTTTTCATATTACCGCAGAATAGAATAAAGTACGACAGAAATTTCAGTTATGGCATCGGGGTCATCTAACCCTCCCAAACAGAAATCCACGTCCTCTGGGCACGGTCAGAGACAAATGACTCTCCATTACTCCGAAGAACGGATAGGTCAAGTTCGAGAAAGCGGTTGTAAACAGCAGAATAGGTATTGCTGATATCAAAATACTCAGGCTCATCGAAATGGGCCATGGCCTCTTCAAATTCGCTTATAAACTTTTCCATGGAGAAGCGCAAAGTGCGTTTTTCCATGTCAAGCAGGATGCCTGGAAAATGTTCTGATGCCTGGACATACATGTCTTCATAGTAGCTGTAGAGTGGAAGTTGGGGCCAGAAGGGTACATCCATGGAAAGGCCCACTTCCAACGCTCTGTCCACATCCTTGTGGGGCATGACTGCCATGGCTGTGGTTAGTAAATTACCCGGTATGGACATTCAGAAATCCCCCTTTTCACCTTTTGTGAAAGAGTGTATTGACATCACTCTTTCTGAGCATAAGGCTGGTTGGTGAAATCTTTTCCTTAACATAATAAATGGTTTGCCTAATGTGTATCTTTCAGCTAAGTCAAAGTCTATCGTAAAAGTTGAAAGTATATCAAGAAAGAAGTGAGTTAATGAAGCCCTTGACGTTGGACTACATCGTGGTATGATGTGTGAAATAACGGAGAAATTTTAAATGGAAAAAACGGAGTTTTCAAGCATCAGGCACCATCTGGGAAAAACTCAAAGCGAAATGGCACAATTACTCGGTATTTCTCTTAAAGCCATACAAAGCTTCGAACAGGGATGGAGGAACATTCCTGTGCATGTTGAACGCCAGGTGCTATTTCTTCTGGCCATGAAAGAGGATTCCAGTAAAAAAAAGAAGCCGTGTTGGGTGATTGAAAAGTGCCCTAAGGCTACCAGGGAAAATTGTCCTGCATGGGAATTTAAAAGTGGACATCTTTGCTGGTTTATCAATGGGACGATATGCCATGGTGAGGTGCAGGAAAAGTGGCGTGATAAGATGAAGATGTGCCGGAAATGCAAGGTATTACAACCCATTTTATCAACTGTAAAATAACATCTGGATTACGCGAATTTCAGGATATCTCCCCGGGTGCTGATCACGACCTGTTCAACAGGGATTGCTTTTCCGGCAGCCTGCATTGCCCTTTGGAGGATCACCGGGAGGCCTGAGCAGCAGGGCACTTCCATTACCAGGGCCGTAACACTCTTGATGTCAGCAATCTTGAAGATTTCGGTGAATTTCCGGATATATTCCTCCACATCATCGAATTTTGGGCATCCTATCATTAAAACCTTTCCTTTAAGAAAGTCCTGGTGAAAATTGGGATAGGCAGCAGGTGTACAGTCTGCCGCTACCAAAAGATCGGCTCCCTTGAGAAAAGGAGCGATGGGCGGTACCAGGTTTATCTGGACCGGCCAGTGCGATAAGGTTGATTCAATCCTGGGCTGTGCAATGTCATCCATCGCCTCTTGGGATGAGGCCTTCGGAATAAAGGTCTGAACCTGGGTTGACGGGCAGCCACAGGCCAGAGGGATATCGAGAGGTTTTTCTTCCTTTTCTTTCAGATAAGCCTCCACTGCTTCCTCATCAAAATCCTCTGCCTCCCGCTCTACCATGGTGATGGCACCGTTAGGGCATTCACCCAGGCAGGCACCAAGCCCGTCACAGTAGTTTTCTGAAACAAGGCGGGCCTTGTCATCTACAATCTGTATGGCCCCTTCAGCGCATTCGGGTACGCACTGACCGCACCCGTCGCAGAGTTCGTCGTCAATTTCTATTATTTTTCGCATTACTTTCATGAGATACTCCTTTTTAGAATAAGTGCCTAAAGTGAACTAAAGTGTCTAAAGTGCCTAAAGTTTTAAAAGTTCTGAAACATCAAACCTGAAAATTCACAATCCCTCAATTTCTTTCACGCTATAAAAGTACCTTCTTTGCTAAACTACGTCCGCTTTCGGTCAGAAACGATTT
>JAHJUB010000024.1 GCA_018829455.1 Candidatus Omnitrophota bacterium | reverse complement strand
GCCAGGTCAAAAGACAGATAAGTCAAATCGTAAAGTTCCTGGAGACTCTGCGGCCCAAAGGTGATCGTACGGTAATCGCCGTGACCCCCGCCTCGGGTGGATTGAAAGTAATCCGACTGACTCGGCGTTACATCGCCCAGGCCGGGTCCGGCGCGGTTCATGTTAATGATAACCGCAGGTAGTTCGCAGCCGGCCAGAAAGGAAATGCCTTCCTGCTTAAGAGAAATACCGGGGCTGGAAGAAGATGTCATGGCCCGGGCGCCGGCTACCGCGGCCCCAAAGACCATATTGATAGCCGCCACCTCACTTTCGGCCTGGATAAAAGTTCCGCCCACCTCCGGAAGACGCCGGCTCAGATATTCGGATATCTGATTCTGGGGAGTAATGGGATACCCGGCGTAGAAACAACAACCGGCGTTAACGGCTGCTTCGGCGGCGGTTTCATTGCCCGAAAGCAACACTCTGTTTTTTATTGTTTCCATATATCGTTAAAAACCAGCCACTGGCTTGGATAGGCGCCGATGTACTTTTCAAGATAAACAATCGCTCTCTCCGCCAAATCATTTACCGCATCAAGACCGTCTTTCTTTAAATCAGGATAGATAGGTGGTTCAAAAAAGAGGATATATTTCTCATTTTCCCGCACCAGAAAACCCGGCACTATCGGGCTGCCCAGTTTCACCGCCAATTGAGCCGGTCCGGCTGGAAGAAGAGCCGTTTTGCCGAAAAATTTTAAACTCAGGTACGGCGGTCCAAAAGCCCGGTCCCCGAGCAGCGCCACCAGTTCATTCTGCCTGAGCGCCGTGATTAAACGTTTGGTCTGCTTCCCCAGCAGAACTACCTTGACGCCCTTGGCCTTCCGCCTTTGAAGGAAAAAATGGTTCATCATCTGACCCTGGTGGGGAAGAGCCACCACCGTAATGGGATAACCGAGCAGAGCGGTAAAAATTCCGGCCAATTCCCAGTTACCCAGGTGCGCCGTAAGGCTGATTACCCCCCGGCCCTGTTGGAACGCCTGGTCCAGGTTTTCCCTGCCCCTGACCTCTAAATGGAGTTTCAGGAAATTTTGGTCTATCCTGGGAACAAAATAAAGTTCATGCAGATACCGGCCAAAATTGAGGTAACCTTCCCTGACCAGACCCTCTAACTCGGTCTGACTCCGACCGGTTTCTCGTAAGACCTGGCTCAGATTTGTGCGCAGACGCCGCTTGAGAACCGGTGTCGTCCAATACTGATAAAGCGCCGAGTAACGAGCCAGCGAAAGGGATGCCCTTTTTGGCAGGTGAAGCACCAAAAAAGCAAAAAAATGGTAAAGAAGCCACATAAGGATTATTTGACAACCCTGCCAGTAATTAACCCTCTTCTATTCTTCGGCGTATGGCAGGGAGTCTGTAGTTGCCGAACCTGACGTTTCTGCAGGTACGGCGTATTTGACAACCCCTAAAAACCCATGCCCGGCAGGTTGATGCCCATCTGGCTGCTGACTATTTTAGAAACCTGGCTTTGCATCTGTCCGACTGTGTTATTAATGGTTTCCAGAATCAGTTTTTCCAGGTTTTGCTTTTGTGGGGCGGAAAGCAAATCCGGTGAAATTTCCAGGGAAAGAATCTCCAGTTTCCCGTTAATGATTCCTTTAACCCGGCCGTCACGACTGGAAAAATCCATCCGCTCTTCGCGCAATTTTTTCTCCAGAATTTTTGCGCTTTGCCGTAGTTTGTTTATTTCCTTGAGCGACTGCATAAAATTAGCCATAAATCAACTCTCCTTTTTAATGGACGTTACCTCTCCGTCAAACATTCCCAGAACCCGCCGCACAAGCTCTTCTTCTTCGGGAATAAGACTGGCTGAAGCAGAGTGTCCTGATTTAACGGCTTCGGTTTTTAAATGGGGTGACTGGATATTCAAGGTCTCCCTCTGGAGAACAGCTGCTTGCGGCCGGGTCCTGGTTTCGTCAATTTTCTTTTCCTCTTCAACTTCGGTTTCGAATAATACATTTCCGGAGTCAAATTTCCGGAACCAGATTTCGGCCAGAACCGCCTGGTTACTTTTTAAGAGCCCCTGTTCAAACTGCCGCCGAAAACGCAGATGCACCGTCTTCCCGTTGGGACCCGTTTCCATTTTTTCCAGCCGGCCGGCTTTTAAGGTCGGCAAAAGAAACGGTTTTTCCTTGCCGACCTCTTCCAGAAACAACTGCCACAAATCATTTATTGGAGTGTAATTCTCAACCTTGGTTGGCTCTGTTAATCGCGCCGAGCAAACTCGGCAACTACAATTCTCCGGCGTAGGGCCGGAAGACGGTGGTGTGTCACCCTCTTTTTCCTTTTCCGGTTCATAGCCCGGCTTGCCAAAAACCTCAGCCATCTTCAGAAAGATTGTTTCCAAGCGAACCCGGAGCAGGTCTTCGTGTTTTAATTTGTCGCGTTCTTCGGCAAGCTTTTCCAGCAGGTTTAAGAGTTCGGGCATGGTAAACTGGCTGGCGAGTCCGGTCAGGGCCTGCGCCGATTCAGGGGTAACCGCGTCAGTTGTTAGGTCCCCTGCTCCGGCTTTGATTAAAACAAGGCAGCGCGCAAACTCCAACACACCGGAGGTGAACCGGAAAAGGTCATAACCGGATTGAGAAACCCGCGCCACCACCTCCAGGCAACCCCGTCTGTTTCCGGAACGGAACAGCTGAATCGTTTCCAGGTAAACCTTTTCCGGTATCAGGCTCAGCATTTTTTCCACGTCGGAAACAGTTATCTGCTCGCCAAAACGAAACGAAGCCAACTGGTCAAGAATTGAGAGCCCGTCCCGGAAAGAACCGGCCGCGGACTGGCTGATACGCAATAAAGCAGCCGGTTCTATCTGAATTTTTTCCATTCCGGCGATTTCGGCCAGGTGACGACTGATTTCACCGGTTGAAACAAGGTGGAAATCAAAACGCTGACAGCGGGAGATGATGGTTGGTGGAAGTTTGTCCGGATGGGTGGTCGCAAAGATAAACTTGGCGTGTTCCGGTGGCTCCTCCAGAGTTTTCAGTATCGCGTTAAAAGCAAAATCGGTCAGCATGTGGACTTC
>JAHJUB010000023.1 GCA_018829455.1 Candidatus Omnitrophota bacterium | reverse complement strand
CTTCAGCCAGTTTTAAGAACAAAGGAATGTTGCTTTTCAAAAGCACGCAGGTGAAATTTTTTATCTCTAACTGGCTCGTTCTACCATAATACTAAAACGGTAACCATAAGTAAGGAGGGAAGGTGATTTTCAGGTGAAAAAAATAAGAATGGGTGTGGTCGGCTGCGGCGGGATGGGTCAGGCGCATATCAAGAATATTCAGGAACTGCCGGAGGCGCAGCTTGCGGCAGTGAGCGACGCTGACCCGGAAACCGCGAAGAAGGTCGGGACGGAAAAGAACGTTCCTTATTTCGGCGATTACCGCAAACTGATTAAGAGCGGTCTCTGCGACGCAATCTTAATCGCCACGCCCCATTATTTCCACCACGAAATCGGAATTGCGGCCTTCAAATCCGGCCTGCACGTCCTCTCCGAAAAGCCGATTACGGTAACGGTGGCCGCGGCCGATGCTTTTCTGACTGCAGCCAGGAAGAGCAAAAAGGTTTTCGGCGTGATGTTCCAGCAGAGGACCCTGCCGGAAATCCGGTTGGCGCGCGAAATTATCAAAAGCGGACGGCTGGGTGAAATCCAACGGACTTTGATGGTTAACCCTCAATACCGCAGCCAGGCCTACTACAACAGCGCCGGCTGGCGGGGCACCTGGCTTGGCGAAGGCGGCGGAGTCCTCTTAAACCAGTCGCCCCACGGCATAGACCTCTTCATGCTCCTGGCTGGGCTGCCCAACCGGGTCACTGCCAAAACCCGGACCAAAATACACAAGATTGAAGTGGAAGATGAAGCGGCCGCGCTCCTTGAGTATCCAAACGGCGCCTGGGGTTATTATTACACGACAACCTGTGAAGCGCCGAGCGCCACCTTGATGGAAATTTCCGGGGATCGCGGCAAACTGGTCCTGGACAACGCGGGGTTAAAGTTTTATTCGGTAAAACCATCTATTTCAAAACATAACGCGACTGCCAAAGATATGTGGGGAAGCCCGGAAATCAAGGAAGAAAAACTGAGTCTGCCAAAATCCGAAACCGGCCATAAAGAGATTGTCCGAAACTTCTGCGCGGCAATTCTGGGCCGCGAAGAACTGATTGCGCCGGGCGCGGAGGGACTCTGGTCAATAGAGTTTATCAACGCTCTCATCCTCTCCGGTAAAAAGAACAAGCCGGTGGAGATACCGGTCAGCCGGAAGGAGTATGATAAACTACTGGACGGATTGAAAAAGAAATCTAAGGCAAAAAAAGTTAAAAAGGTGGAGCGCACCACCGACCCGCGAATTAGCAAGTAGGACGCAGATTTTCGCAGGTTGCCGCAGATAAAAATATCTTGTAGTCGCCCGGCTTGCCGGGCTCTTTTAACAGAGCCAAGCAAGCTTGGCAACTACAATAGCGGGTGTTTGCTGAATATTTACCTTTTTCTTAATGGGCATTATATGAGCGTAACTTACCCAATAGGATTTTTGGCGGCCGGAATCAGCGCCGGCATTAAACCCAGTGGCAAAAAGGACCTGGCTCTGGTTTTTTCGAAAGAGCCGGCAATCGCGGCGGCTGTCTCCACTACCAATAAGTTCAAGGCCGCCTCCCTCCTTTTAAGTCTTAGTCATTTGCGCCAGGCCGGAGAGAAACAAGCGGTCTTGCTCAACAGCGGCAACGCCAACGCTATCAACGGCAAAGAAGGCATGGCCATTACCAACCGCATCGTCTCGGCTCTGGCCAAGGCGCTTAAGATTGACTTGCCGAGCATTCTTTTCGCCTCAACCGGTAAAATCGGCCTGCTTCTGCCGGAGAAGAAGATAACCGGAGCGCTCTCAAAATTGGTCAAGAATCTCGGCCAGAACGGCCAAGCGGCCGCCGAGGCGATTATGACCACCGACCGCGTGTCCAAGGAGACGGCCCGGGAGACCAACATCAGTGGCCGAAAAGGGATGGTGCGCCTCGGCGGCATGGCCAAGGGCGCCGGAATGATTAAACCGGAACTGGCCACGATGTTAGCGGTCCTGACTACGGACGCGGTAATAGAGAAAGAGGCGCTGCAGATGGCTTTGCGCGAAGCGGTCAACCAGTCCTTCAACCTCATCACCATTGATGACGACCAGTCAACGAATGATTTCGTGGTAATCCTGGCAAACGGAGAGGCAGCCAACCGTAGGATAAAAAAAGAGACGAAAGAGTTCTATCTTTTTCAGGAAGAACTGACCGGGTGCTGCCTGGAACTGGCCAAGAAACTGGCTGCCGACGGCGAGGGAGCCAACAAGCTGATTGCGGTTAAGGTAACCGGGGCCTGGTCTTTACGGGATGCCCGGCGGGTCAGCCGCAGGATAGCCGGAAGCAACCTGGTGAAAACGGCCATCGCCGGGGAGAGCCCGAACTGGGGCCGGATTCTTTCGTCGGCCGGCAGCTGCAGCGCTCGGATGAACCCGCAAAAAATATCCCTTTCTCTGGCCGGAACACCGGTCTTTGACGCCGGGGAGATTGTCGCGTACCCGGAAAAGACGATGCAAAAAGCGCTGGCCGCGTCAGAGATAGAGATAGAACTTGACCTGGGGATGGGCAACTTCTCCGCGACCGCCTACGGCTGCGACCTAACCGAGGATTACGTCAAAATAAATAAGGAATATTCCTGATCTACGCCCCCTCTTTGCCATGGGTTTCACCAATGCTTGAAAACTTAATCCTGCATTTAAAGTTACTCTCCGAACAAATACCGGTGGGTCTTTACGCGCTTGTTGGTGGTTTTGTAGAAGAAATCATCGCGCCCATTCCATCCCCGCTAATTATGACCACCGCCGGGAGTCTTTTACGTTTACAGGGACAAGGAATTGCCGCGCTTTTCCTGATTAGTTTTCTGGCCGCAATCGGCAAAACTCTCGGTTCGTGGATAATATATGTTGTTGCCGACAAATCAGAAGACCTGATTATGCTGCGTTTCGGAAAATTTTTGGGTGTTACCCAACAAGACGTTGAAAAGATTGGAAAACGTTTTGATAATACCTGGAAAGATGATCTGCTTTTGGTGTTGTTGCGAGCGGTTCCGTTTGTCCCCGGCGCTCCGGTGGCGGTAGTTTGCGGCCTTATTAAGTTAAATCCCAAGAGATACCTTCGCTCAACCTTGGCGGGAACGTTTTTGCGAAGTCTGATGTTTGGATTTATCGGTTATAACGGACTGGCTGCCTATCAGAAGATTATCAGCGGGTTTAACGCTCTGGAAACGGCGGGGACAATCCTTTTTGTTTTTCTTGTTTTAGCGCTCCTAATTTGGGTTTATTATTTACGCAAATCGGGCGGAATACACGCTTGGGTTAAAAAACATTTTGGAAAAGGAAACAGCCGGGAAAATAAATAAATCGGGTTTGCAGTATTTGTTCGTTCATGTCTTATATTAATTTGACGTCAAACGTACAGTTTTGTGTAGTGCGACCCTTTCCGGTTCGCCGGGAGGGGATGCAACCCCTCCCCTACAAAAACAGGCGAGGCTGAAAGCCTCGCACTACGTAAGCAAAAAACATTGTATTAAACGCGGTGATATCATTACTCTGTTTTTGACGTCAAATTAGTATTATGAGCCGCCTGAGAGACGCGATGCGATGAATAAAGAGCATCGTTTGCGTCGGGTGCCGAGCAGGTGAGGCACCCTTACCTTGAAGTCTCAAGTTCAAATCCCGAAGGTGGTCAGAGCCGCCTGAGGGATTTGAACCCCCGACCTGAGCATTACAAATGCCCTGCTCTACCACTGAGCTAAGGCGGCGAAACGCTTAATTGGCGTACATCGGCACGGTTTCTGTAATCACTGGTTTTTTCGCTTGTGCCAGATTTTTGCCATATTCTATACTTCCCTCTGTCCTTAATTTTACCGTTTTTCCAGCCAGAATATCAACCGCCTGAATTGCCTCATCTAAAATCTACGGCTAAGCAACCGTGGCTATATGTGGCAGAATTCCGGTAACCACCGGAAAGTAACCTAAATAATTGTGAGGGGTTTCTTTCTGACGGGCACTATCGAAGTGAAAAAATTGGCTGGTAAAACGCTTATACGAATTGCCGTCTATATCTTAAAGACGCGAGGCAGAGAAGAAATTCAGAATACAATACTTTACATTATTACAACACTACACTTTCCTCACACCCAAAAAGTTCTATGTGCCCTTTCACGCCATTTCGTATGAATGCATATTTTGGATTGGCAGTGCCACCACCATCGTAAAAAGCAAAACAGCTTGGGAGTCTTGAAAAAAAGAACGAATTGAAATTTCTGACGGTTCCAATAGACTCTTCTGCTCTAATAATGACTTCGCCTACTTTACGTTTATTTGCAGAAAACAATTCGGGGATAGATAGTTCTATCATCCAAAATTTTTCTTTTAACCGATCCCTGAAAAACATATTCCCCATGTTTCGAGGGAACTTTTTCCCATCCCAATTACACACATCATTCATGTGCTTAACATATTCTGCACCTTCAATGAGGATCGGCCTCAAAACGAGTCTATTTATTTTGGCATATATTTTCAGGCGCTTAATCCAAATATCATTAAAACTTGGTAATTGTTGAAGGATCGTAAATCACTACTGTCCAACTGTTGAATTTATAAAAACGTGAAAACCATTGATACGCTTATGTTACAAACACTTTTTCCTTGTAAACGATTTCAAATCGCGGATACAATAGGTCATTCCAACCAACCTAAAGGAGTGACCTATG
>JAHJUB010000022.1 GCA_018829455.1 Candidatus Omnitrophota bacterium | reverse complement strand
TAAGGTTTGTCTGATATTTCGTGATTCGCCGTCCAGGATTTCCAGCGAGGTTGCCGCCTTAAACCGGTCTTTTTGGATTAATATTTTCAGCGGCAGTTTATCTTTCATCATACGCTTCCCCAACCGGAAAGAAACTGGTTTATGAAATCTTGGGGAGATTTCTCGCCTCCCAGATAACTCGAGAGCACCCAGGCAACCGAGAGAAGTAAGTGGTAGTTCTCTGCGGCGCTGTTCATCGCCCTTTGGTAGGCCGGGTGTCCTTCGTTTATCCAGATCGTATTTTCTACCAACCAGCCTAATTCCTTACGCTCCGGAGCGTTTTCAAAACTTAGGGTTAAACCGGCTCGTCTTCGTCTAATTTCGTGTTGACGGTCTGGTCCGGCTGATTCCAGTCCCGGCTCAATCACCTGTTCGGGAATTTTTCCCTCTGGCCGTTCAGGTTCGGGCAGGGACGTTCCGACGAACGGGTTTTCTGAATCCGGCGCAACCCCGCCGCCTGATTCGCCGCTTTCCCGTCTACCCAGTAAAGGGCTCAATTCGGGGAAATCATTGAGCATATTTCCTAAAACCTGTTCAATCTCTTTTTCTAAAGGCTTTAGATTCTTTTCCGGTTCTTGCAGGAAAATGTTGGTTTCTCCAAATTCCTGAAGAATTGATTCCACTATGCTCTGAATAGCCTTCCGGTAACGGTAATATTTTTTTAGACTTTTTAGATCCTTAAGAAAATCCGCTTTGTTGGTGGTTAAGATTTCAGAAAGTTGGGGTATCTCCACAATCCCGGTCAAGCACCTTGGATTTCGGGGAGTAACCCCGACCCAGTCCCAGCCCCGTTTAATAACTTTCCCGTAGGTAGATATAGCCATACCCCTTTGGTCTTCCGGAAGTTCTTCTTCGTGCCGGTCCAGAAATCCAATACCAACCGCTCGGCCTCTTTTTCCTAGTTTAACTAAAAAAGATTTTCTTTGGGACGGTTTTTCAGTTTCCAAGAGCGCGACCTTTCGGTCATTGACAAAAAATGCAACGCCTTTTTTGTACACATACCTGAGGATTCTATCCATAAACTCTTTATCTAAAACCGGATAAAAGTGGGCGTGAAGCGCCTGCTCAATGAAACTGTCCTTAAGTAGTTCCGAATTGTTGTTATGAAGCACAATAGAAATGGCGGTGCCATTAGCTGAACCAACCATTTTGTTTGGTTCTACATATTCCCAGGGAGCACGCTGGACACCTTCCAATCTCCACTGGGTTGCTTTATGAAAAGAACCTCTCTTGGTTTCCGTAACAACTTTTTCCGCGACCAGAAGCGCTAATTTTACCCCCACACCGGCAAATCCGATGCCTTTGCCTCTTACCTTTGTGGTTGCCGCAATGTCATGATATTCTTTCAGGTCCCGCCGCCTCATACCTTCTCCGTTATCCACGACACTCATAGTTTTCGACTCTAAAACAGTAAAAAACCGGATTTCCGAAGCGCCGGAATCCAGCGCATTGGCAATGAGTTCGGTAATAATGGCTTCCTCCTGAGGGCAGGGGTAACTGTCCCGGATATCCTCAAGCAAGTGTTTCAGATTAACGCGCGTCTCTCCCATAATTTTTTCCTACGCAGAATCCTACGCGGGCTCGATAAACTTGTCCCTGTATGTATTAGACCGGGATCGAGCCCCTACGGTTTATCTACATCCGGGACGGCGCCGCCGGCCAGGCGGAAAAGCACCTCTCCGGCGTTCTCCACCTTCAGGATACCCTGGTCCTCTTTATCGGTGTAATCCGCAATATTTATCTTCCGAAAATCCAGATAACCGAGATTGATTCTCCGGCATTCTTCCTCCGGAATTCCGGTCGCCAGGACCACGTTAATACGGGGTTCTTCGTACCCCCCCACCTTATCGTCCCCCTCACCCAGCCTCTCCCCGTGGGGGAGAGGAGAAAGGTGAGGGGGAAAAATAGCATAGGTGCCGATTCCTTTTACGTGGGTGGAATGCGCCAGGATGGCCCCGGAGATATCTTTAAATTTATCCCATTGCTTCAAGAAAAAATCGCGGGTGTGATAACCCACTTTCTTAATATCGTCTCCGTGGGTATAGGAAACCTCGGTAATGTGAGGCGCGTAAATTATCAGGGTCCCTTTGTCCGCCACAACCGGTTCCAGTTTATACATACACTTTCCGGCGGTCCAGATGTCTTCGTACATCTCCGGGGCCATAGATAAAACGGTGTGAAAACTCTTTTCCACGTATCGGATGTTAAGTTTGCCGGAAAGATCGGCCGCCTCTGACCACGCCTCCGGCCCGCCGATGTACAGACCAAAGGTCTTCTTTTCCTTAACAACATAACAAATATTTGTAATGGGAATATTAAGGAATGAGGCGGCTTCGTTGAGCGCCTGTCTGACCGGAGTATCTTTGGTTCCGTTTATCTTGGGATTAGTGATGAGCGCGCCCAGCCAGTGAAATTTATGGAGGAATTGGGGACCGGCGATACCGGGGAAAAGGTATTTATAGCCGCCGGAAAAACCGACTACTTCGTGGGGGAAGACCGGGCCGACCAGGATGAGTTCCTGGTAGTCAAAAACTTTCTTATTGATCGTTACCGGAATATCCTCTACCAAAAGGCCGGCGGAAATCTCCGCCATCCGGGCCGCAGTAATAACGCCTATCTGCCTTAATTCCTCAGAATGAGACCAGCGGTGCTGAAATATTCCCACATTACGGAATTGGCCGTTTCTTTCATCAACCGTCAGCCCCAAATGAGAGTTTACCTTTTCCTCGGACATCTCCGGATGGGTCCCCAAAGCGATAATAAAATCAACCTTTCCGGCTTGCGGTTGCAGGGCTTCGCAGATTGCCCGGAAAATCAGTTTAATCGGGCCGGACCGGGTGGTATCCGGGATGATTACCAGAACTTTTTTGCCGCTGAAATTACCTTTCTTCAGTCCTTCAAGACAGAGAGATGCCAGTTCTGCGTCGGAGAAGAAAGTTTCCGAACTACCTTTGCCGAATAGCATAGTTTTTATGTGTTTTGTAGGGGTCGGATTTATCCGACCCGCGGGCGACATGAATGGCGCCCCTACATTACCAGCAGACGGCCGTTGGGATAAAGTCTGGCGTACAGCGTCTTTCTTATTTCCTGATTCTCCCGGTATGCCTTTTTGTGGTCGTAACCCGGCTCTTCCCAGGGCGGCGTGGTAAGCAAAACTTTGGAAAATTCGGAGAAAAGTTTATCTTCAATCTCCCCTTTATATTCCCCTTTCAAAAACAGTTCAAACCTTTCCGGAAATTTACGCCAGGCTTCCGGCTCAAACCCGGCCGGTATCGGGTAAAAAAGTCCGTTGTTCTCCTTAACCGCCTGGTAATCGCCGTCGCCGTCTCCGAGCATCAGCACCTTGCTGTCCTCGTACCCGCCGGCCTCTTTAACAACCTTGATATGGTGCGTCTTATTGCCCATTTCCTGGCCGGCAATAATCTGGATGTGCCCGGAAATCCCCTGGGCTTCCCAGTAATTGACCAGGTCTTCATACGGAGTCTGGGAAACCACCAGGACGTCCGCATTCTCCGCCATCAGTTTCAAGGACTCCCTTACGTTATCAAAGGGTAGGATTTTGGTGTTGATGAAGGGAAAAGTCCGATTTACCGCTTCGCTCCAGCCCAGTAGTTTATAAAGAGCAAGGTTCAGAGGCCGGGTGGCGAGGAATTTTTCCAGGCTTGGGTTTCCCAAACCCAGGTTATTCCGGCTACAGTAGGAGATATAATCATCAAGTGGTTTTATCTCCGGCAGCATAACCCCTTTTTCTGCCGCGGCGACGGCAACATCTTTTCTGGCCGCCAGCGCTTTCAGGATAAACTGGGTGGCCAGGAACCGGTTGCAGCCCCGATGGATAGAAAAAAGGTTGTAGTACTCGGCCGATTCCCGGAAATAAGATTCAATCCCCCATAATTGGTAAAATTCCAGATACTGGGGATGAAAGATAAGGACTTGTTTTCCGTTCATGTTGTCGGTCACGCAGCCATCGGTATCAATGGCCACCAGAAAATCCTTGGTCCGCTTGAAATTTCTCAATTGCTGTTCCGGGTCTTCCTTAATCTCTTTCTGAGTAAGTTTAGTTAAAGGCATATTGTTCTCCAAAAAATGTAGGGGTTCCATTTATGGAACCCGAAAACGAGATTGCCGCGCAAACTACGCTCGCAATGACCGCGGGCTTGATAAATCAAGCCCCTACAATTTATGTTCTATAGGCGAAAGGGACATACTTACCGCACAGATTCGGAGCAAAAACCTCCTTAAAATTAGCAAAGACCGGTAAAGGTCCGCCCAGCAGAGGCAGAGCCCATTTTACAAAATCTTCGGTGACGTCTATCCGGTCTTCAGTAATCCATTCGGCCGGGAACTTTCTTTCAGCGTTAGCCACCGTCTTCAAAAGAACCTTGTCAAAAGCCACCTGATATTTTGCGCCGGGCGCCCGGATAATGGTAGCCATAAAACCGCCTTCTCCTTCCAAAGCAATCCGGGCGGCTTTAGCGCCCACCTGATAGGCCTCAAACAGGTCAACTTCGGACACGGTCCCGATTTCACGGCGCTGTTTGGTGCCGGGTCTTTCCGAACGGGCAACACCTCTAACCTTAAGCCGGCCCTTTGCTCTGCCCTGACTGTCTTTCCGGTCCAGACCGTTAAAATAGTTAGTTAAAACCCCCTCGGCGGTTTTGCCTGACCCGCTGAACTGTTCGTGACCGAAACTGTCGCGCAGGATATCCAGGTCGCCCAGGTTTGCGCCTTCGCTGACAACCACGATGCAGCGCCCGAACGCTTCCAGTTTCTCGTTAACTTTCCGGGTGATATACTCCAGGTTCTCTTCCGAACTTGTCTTACCAAACGCCTCCGGCAGAACAAGCGCCAGGGGCATCTCTCTACCCGGGTCAGCCAACCGGGCGCCGGCGGTAATAAAACCGATCTTCCTGCCCATCACGCCGATTACCAGGACCGGGTCGCTGGTATAACTGGCCTTATTCTCCTGATTCGCTTCCAGAATATTGACCGCCAGGCTTCTAACGGTGCTGCCGTAACCCGGGTTGTGGTCGCAAATTGCAAAGGTGCCGTCCGGCTGTAATCCGCCGCCTACGTCGTTATCAATCGTTTTGGCAATTCCGGCGCAAACCAGGTCCAGACCCTTTTCCTTCGCCAGATTATTAATCTTATCCGCGGTATCCATTGAGTCGTTTCCGCCGCAGTAAAAAAAATAACCCACATCGTGTTTGGCGAAAACCGCCACCACCCGGTTCAGGTCCTCTTCTACCTTTATCTTGTATCGGCAACTGCCGAAAACTCCGGCCGAAGGGGTCCTCTCCAAAAGGGCGATTTGCCCGGCGCTCTGTTCGGTAATATCCAGCAATTCTTCCTGTAAGACGCCGATAATACCCATCCGGGCACCGTACAGCCGGCTGACTTTGCCGGATGCTTTCAGGACGTCAACTGCTCCGCGGATGCTGTTGTTGATAACCGCGGTTGGTCCTCCGGACTGAGCGATAACTACGTTTTTCACCTGAAAATCACCTTCCCTCCTTACTTATGGTTACCGTTTTAGTATTATGGTAGAACGAGCCAGTTAGAGATAAAAAATTTCACCTGCGTGCTTTTGAAAAGCAACATTCCTTTGTTCTTAAAACTGGCTGAAG
>JAHJUB010000021.1 GCA_018829455.1 Candidatus Omnitrophota bacterium | reverse complement strand
TCTAACGAGCGAACGTCCATCAATCCCTCCATGGTAATCATGTTGGCTATCCTCCTTTTCAGGATAGCTTATCATTTTTTACTCTGGAGGTGGTACACTTTTCGTGCTGATAATTGGTACATTATCTCACGCTGAACTACAGAAGATTTGGATCAATCGAAAATGGGGTTGCAGCAAGAAGCCTGGCTATTACTTCTTTATAGAGTTCCGGCATATGGTCTCCTGTGAAGTAAAACCCTTATCCTTGTAAAATCAGGTTAGGATAACCTATCTGAGCCGAGCTGTTCGTTTGAGTAATGTTTCCCTTTCAAATTTTACTTCTTCCTGCGTTCCGGGGTCAACTTTCTAAACCCAAACTAATTGCGACAACACAACGGGGTAAAAGATTTCTTGTGTTGGCAGAAGGGACCGGAAGGAATAGAACGCGGGGGGTGGACGTAATATCTAACAAAAAAGGGAGGACTGCAAGTGCAGCCCTCCCTTTTTATTAGTTTGCGGTTGTTGAAATTGTAGGGGTTCGATTTATCGAACCCGCGGGCGCGATGAATCGCGCCCCTACAAATACAATAAAGCGACCCTGTACGCCGGAGGCGTATTCGCCTCAGGCGAAAAAGGGTCGCACTACGTATCTTTTTCTTTATCCCCAACGACTTCTTCGGTGATTTCGTTCACGATAATATCGGTAATCCGGTCGTCCGGCAGGATGTTAATCAGTTTAACGCCTTTGGTATTGCGGCCGATGCACCTTATTCCGGCCCCGCTGATGCGAATGGCCTGTCCCTTCTGGGAAAGAATAAGCATCTCGTCCGTATCCTTGACCATGCGCATCGTAACCACTTTGCCGTTGCGCTTGTCGGTCTTAATATCAATAATCCCCATACCGGCCCGCTTCTGAACCCGGTAGGAATCAGACCGGGTCCGTTTGCCGTAACCTCTTTCGCAGACCGTAAGCAGCGGTGACGGTTCGGATAAAGCCTCCACACCCACGACCATATCGCTGCCCTTCAGCCGGATGCCGTGAACTCCGGAAGCGATCCGGCCCATAGTACGCACGTTGGATTCCGGGAAACAGATGGCCATCCCGTTCCGGGTGGTCAGGAAAATTTTATGTTCGCCGGTGGTTACCCGGACACCGGCCAGGTAGTCTTTTTCCCGCAGGGTCAGCGCGATAATACCGCCGGCGCGCGGATGACTGTAAGCCGAAAGCCGGGTCTTCTTAACAACTCCTTTTTCGGTTGCCAGGAAAAGGAACTTCTCGGCGCTGAAATCCGGAACCGGCACGATGGCGGTTATGGACTCACCCTCCAGGAGCCGCAAAAGATTGATAATCGGCCGGCCCTTTGCCTGCCGGCTCTGTTCCGGAACCTGATAGGCCAGGAGCCAGTAAACCCGTCCGAGGTTGGTGAAAAAGAGCAGATAGTCGCGGGTGTTAGCCAGGACCATCTCCTTCAGATAATCATTCTCCTTGCTGGCACCCGCCAATACGCCCCGGCCGCCCCGCCTCTGCCGGCGGTAGGTATCCAGCGGCAGGCGCTTGATGTAACCGGTGGCCGAAAGGGTAATCACGGTATCTTCCGGCTTAATCAGGTCTATCTCCGAAAATTCCATCACTTCGGAAGCGATAATCTGCGTGCGGCGTTCGTCTCCGTAACGTTTCACCAAATCATTCAGTTCGCTCTTGATGATGCCGTTGACTTTACCCGGACTGGCCAGAATCGCCTCGTATTCCACAATCTTCTTATTCAGGTCCGCGCTCTCGTCGCGTATCTTCCCCTGCTCCAGCCCGGTAAGCCGGGACAGCGGCATCGCCAGAACCGCATCCGCCTGTTTTTCCGAAAGTTTGAACTTCTCCTGCAAACCTTCTTTGGCTTCCAACAGGGAAGCGCTGGACCGAATCAGTTTAATGACCTTGTCAATGTTTGCCAGCGCAATCAAATAACCTTCCAGGATGTGGAGCCGCTCCTGGGCCTTCTTCAAGTCATACCTGGTGCGCCGGACGATAATATTCCGGCGGTGACTTAAAAATTCCGTCAGGAGTTCCTGGAGGGTCAGGATGCGCGGCCGTCCCTCCACCAGCGCCAGGGTGTTAATACCGTAGGATGTTCGCAGAGAACTGTGCTTATAAAGTTGGTTTAAGACCAGGTCCGGGTCTTCCCCGGCCTTCAGTTCAATCATAACCCGGATGCCGTCCTTGTCCGACTCGTCCCGAACCGTGGAGATGCCTACCACAACTTTATCTTCAGCCAGCCGGGCGATATCAGCCACGAGATTGGCCTTGTTAATTTCGTAGGGAAGCTGGGTTACCACAATCGCCTGGCGATTGTGGCCCATATCTTCAATGTCAGTGTGCGCCTGCAGAATAATAATGCCGTGTCCGGTCCGGTAGGCAGAATCAATCCCGCGCCGTCCCAGAATATAACCGCCGGAGGGAAAATCCGGACCGGGTAAAACCTCCATAATCTCTTCCAGAGTCACATTCGGATTTTCAATCGTCAGAATTAAGGCCTGGACCACCTCAGTCAGGTTATGGGGCGGGATGTTGGTGGCCATACCCACCGCAATTCCGGTGGAGCCGTTTATCAGAAGGTTGGGAATTTTACTGGGCAGAACCGCTGGTTCCTGAAGCGTCTCGTCAAAGTTGGGCTGCCAGTTGACCGTCTCTTTTTCCAGGTCATAAAGAAGCTCGCCGGCGACGGAAGCCAGCCGCGCTTCCGTGTTGTGATTGATAAATCCGTTGGCCACAAAAGAATGGCAGGCGTTTTCGACCTTGATTGAATAAACAAACTCTTCTTTTTCCAACCGCTCGATCTGATTTACCCGGTTGAAAAAAAAGCGGTTTTTCAAGAGCCACGCGACCAGATTATTATCCGCCGGCCGTAAATGGCTCGTTAACTCATCTTTATGTTTTTCCAGATTATTATACCGGTCAAAATTATGTTTTTGGACAAACTCGCCCGGGTAATTTTCGCGCAGATATTCGCTCAAAAACGGAATGAAATCCGTTTTGCTCATCCTATTCTCGTTAAGACTGTCAACTTCCAGGAGGCGGCTTTGCTTCTTTTCGGAAAAGAAACCGATTTCTTCCTTAAATTTCTTTATATTTTCAACCCCGGTTAATGATAATTTGTAACATCCGTTTCTTTTGTCCCGATACGGAAGCGTACTCGTAATCCCAAAATTTAACAATAAAATTTTAAGTTCCTTGATCAATCTTTCGCTCTTGGAAGTGTAGGTCAGTTCCACGCTCCTTCCCCCGTGCCGCTTATCTTTATGAACAACAACCGAACCGTCTCCCTCAAAAAGACCTTTCAGAAAACTCTTTATTGTTTCTTTTTTTGACCGCAAAACACTGAAAGGAATCGCCTTTCCTTCCGACCTTACTGCTTTTAACCCAACATTAATTAAAAACTCAACCGCTCTCTGGTGGTAAAGACTGAATTCCAGACATCCGCCCTTTATCTTCCTTTCGTAAAGTTTTACTCCGCCAAATTGTTGTTCAACAATACTTTTTATTTTCCGGTAAAAATCAAGGTCTTTATTGTTAAATATAATCTGTTTTTGGTGAAAACTACCCTCTGAAACCAGGGCGCCCAAAAGAAACGCCAGGTCCGAATTCATCTTGCCGGGAAGTCCTACCTTCTGTTGTTTGTCGTTTTTGGGATAGTACTGACTCAGTTCTGCGTCTTTATCACTGAATAACCCCGCCCCGCGGTGCAGGGCCACATAATCTTTTTTAGTTACATCTTCCAGCAATTTCCAGGTGAGGGTGGGCATTCCGAGATTATTAAGATACCAGCAAAGAACCGGGTGGTTAAATGTTCCCTTTAATTCATAACCCTGCTCGGTTACAATTCTGATAACTTTGTGTTTGCCGGAATTAAAAAATTTGCTGGCCGGCTTTCTTTTGCCCTCGCAATTCAAAACCTTGAAATCCAGCACGCTTTCTTTTTCTTTGGAAATTGTGCCGATCGGGATAATTCCTGCGTCGGTTAAAAGCAGGGTGTCTCCGGTAACGCAGTATCGCATCGCGGCCGCAGAATCGCCGTCAATGGAACCAAAGTTGCCCTGTCCGTCAATCAGGGGGTAGCGCAGGGAAAAGTCCTGCGCCATCCGGCAGAGGGTCTCGTAGATTGCCGAATCACCGTGCGGATGGTACTTACCCATCACCTCACCGACAATACGCGCGCTCTTCTTGTAGGACCGGGAATGTTCCAGGCCCAGTTCCTGCATGGCGTAGAGGATGCGGCGGTGGACCGGCTTCAGCCCGTCCCGCACGTCCGGCAGGGCCCGGCCCACAATCACGCTCATAGCATAATCAATGTAAGACCGCTTCATCTCGGTCTCTAACTCAATTGACTGTATCTTACCCGCTTCCTTCTCCGCGCTCTTCTCTTTTTCTTCGGCCATATTAGGTTGGGAGGGGTCCGTAGCCCCTCCCCTACATTTTTGAAATTACTGGTGTCAGATGTCTAAATTTCTCACTTCGTGGGCGTGGCGCAGAATGAAATCCCGCCGCGGCTCAACCGCTTCGCCCATCAGAATAGTAAATATCTCGTCGGCCCGGACCGCATCCGCCAGGTTCACCCTCAGGAGCCGGCGGTTTTTGGGGTCCATCGTCGTCTCCCAGAGTTGCTGGGGATTCATCTCACCCAAACCCTTATAACGCTGAATGGTCAGGCCTTCTTTGCCCAATTCCATAATCGTGGAAACTAATTTCAGCGGACTTACCTTTATCTCTGTCTTCTCGTTGCGGATAATAAAAAACGGCTCTTCCAGGGAGTTGGATTTCAGACCGTATCCTTCCAGTTTTTTAATGATGCGTTCCAATTCCCGGCTCTCGTAAATCTCAATCGCCGGGAATTCCTTCTCCCGGGAGACAAAAAATTGCGCCAATTCGGTTTCGTCGTGAAAGTAGACCTCGTCCTTCTCGGACGACTTGGACATAGGACCGCCTCCATTTTCGCGAACCAGATAGAGCGGTAGTTTCCCTTCCTGGGAAATTCGTTTTAAGAACGGCCGAAGATAAATGCCCTTGTGGTGCAAACTTCTCTCAATATCCTCCAGAATCTGGAACAGCCGGGCCAGGTCGCGCACCTCTTCCCGGGTGCATTCCTTCTGTTCCTTACCGCTTTTATAAAATATGCGGTTGCCTTCCAGAGCCAGGGAAAGCAGCTGCCGGCTCATATCCCGGTCGTCCGGAACGTAAAATTCCCGCTTGCCCTTCTTGACCCGGTAGAGCGGCGGCTGGGCAATATAGACGTAGCCCTGTTCAATCAGGGGCTTCATCTGGCGGTAAAGGAAGGTCAGCAGCAGGGTGCGGATGTGGGCGCCGTCAACGTCTGCGTCGGCCATCAAAATCAGGCGGTGATAGCGTAATTTAGTAGAATCAAATTCATCGCCGATTCCGGTGCCCATGGCCGAAATCAGGGCTCTAATCTCGTCGTTGCGCAGCACCTTGTCCAGCCGCGCCTTTTCCGCATTGATAATCTTGCCTTTCAGGGGCAGGATTGCCTGGAACTTCCGGTCCCGGCCCTGTTTGCAAGAGCCGCCGGCGCTGTCGCCTTCCACGATAAAGAGTTCCCGTTCCGCCGGGTTCTTGTTGCTGCAGTCAGCTAATTTACCGGGCAGCACACCATCCAGACTGGACTTGGCCCGGGTCAGGTCCCGCGCCTTCCGGGCCGCTTCCCGCGCCTGGGCGGCCAGCATAATCTTACCGATAATTGCCCGGGCCGCATTCGGGTTCTCTTCCAGAAATTCGTTAAACTGGGCTGCGGTCAGACGGTCCACCAGGGTGCGCACCGCGGTATTACCTAATTTCATCTTGGTCTGACCTTCAAACTGGGGGTTGGGCACTTTCACGGAAATTATGGCGGTCAGGCCTTCCCGGGTATCCTCGCCGGAAACCATCTCTTTTCCCAACAGGTTGTATTTCCGGCCGTAATCATTCAGGCCGCGCGTCAGGCCGGACCGGAACCCGGAAAGATGGGTGCCGCCTTCCCGGGTGTTGATGTTGTTGGCAAAGGAAAAAACGTTTTCGGTGTAGGCGTCGTTATACTGAAGCGCCACCTCTGTTTCTGTGTCATCATCCGCCTTGCGGAAAAAGAAAGGAGGCGTAAAAATCGGGACTTTGTTCTTATTGATGTGCTCCACGAAAGTAACCAGTCCGGATTCGTAATGAAACTCCTCCTTGTAGTCGGAACGCTCATCCGTGAAAACAATGGTCAGAATCGGGTTGAGAAAAGCCAGTTCCCGCAACCGGTTGGAAAGAATATCAACGTCAAACTCAACCGTTTCAAAAATTTCATTGTCCGGCTTAAAGGTGATCTTTGTGCCGGTGCCGGCCGTCTTGCCGACGTTTTTGAGCGGACTGGCGACCTTACCCCTTTCATAACGCTGCTGGTAAATGCCGTTGTTCCGGCGCACCTCCACGTCCAGCCACTCTGAAAGCGCGTTAACGACCGAAACGCCCACTCCGTGCAGTCCGCCGGAAACCTTGTAGGAACGGTGGTCAAACTTGCCTCCGGCGTGCAGAACCGTCATCACCACTTCCAGGGCCGGCCGCTTTTCTGTCTTGTGCAGGTCCACCGGGATTCCCCGGCCGTTGTCTTCAACCGAAACGGTGCCGTCAACGTGAATGGTGACTGCGATGCGGGTACAGTGCCCGACCATCGCCTCATCAATGGAATTGTCAATCACCTCGTAAACCAGGTGGTGCAGACCAGCTACGGACGTATCGCCGATGTACATCGCCGGCCGTTTGCGCACCGCTTCAATTCCGTCCAGAACCTGAATATTAGTCGCGTCGTATTGTTCCATAAGTGAGTGCTCTGTCATTACGACCCTAAACACATCATCTTGTTATTATAGTTCTTTAATTATACTACGTATTGCGTTTTTGTGTCAAATCAAGTTGGCGAAATTAAGGGGCTGCCTACGCCATTCGTTTTTTGAGGACTTTTTTGATAAGTTCCGGCGGTATGGCGCTCTTTATTTCGGTCTTTCCGAGTTTCACCGGCAAAACGAATCGGTTGGCGCCATTAACCGATTTCTTATCGTGCTTTAAAAACCGGATAATATCGGCCAATTTGCAATGAGCAATTTTAACCGGCAGGCCGATTTTTGATAACAAGGTTTCTATCCTTTCTGCTTCCGGCCGGTTGAAAATTCCGATTTCACAAGCAAGGTCGTTGGCGCAGACCATGCCGATTGATACGGATTCTCCGTGACTGTATTTAAATCCGGCCGCCGATTCAACCGCGTGACCGATGGTGTGGCCGTAATTTAAGACCATCCGGATTCCCCTGGTGTCTTTTTCGTCTTGCTCAACTATTCTGGCCTTTAAGCGATATGATTTTTCCACAATCGGCTCAATCACATCAAGGTTTAACGCCAGGATATCCTTTACGTGTTTCTCGACATACCCCAAAAGAGGCGGGTCTGCGATCACGCCATATTTAACCACTTCCGCCAGACCGGACCTGATCTCCCTAAGATTTAAGGTTTTCAGCAAACTCAGGTCTACGAAAACCAATACCGGCTGGTGAAAACTCCCGACCTTGTTCTTGATATTATGAAAATCTATGCCTACCTTCCCGCCTATTCCGGAATCAACGTTAGCCAAAAGTGTCGTGGGAATTTGAACATAGTTAACCCCCCGGTTGAAAGTTGCGGCTACAAATCCCCCGACGTCGCCCGGCACCCCGCCGCCCAGGTTCACCACTAATACATTTTTGTTAAAACCTCCGTCAAATTTTGCCAGTCTGGTCATCAACTCGGTGTAAGTTTTTATATTCTTGCTTTTTTCACCGTGGGGAAATCTGGCCAGGTCAGTGTCGTGAAAACCTGCTTTCCGGAAAATATCAATCAATCTTTCAGCGTACAATCCGCCCACTTTTGAGTCGGTGATGATAAAAATGCTTTCGCCGACATTCATGGCTTTTAGCTGCGTTCCGATGGCGCCAAGGTTATCGCGGCCGATTAAAATGTCGTAAGCCCTGTTTTTATTCAAGTTAATGCTGATTGTTTTCATGTTAATAATTTGCGTTCAAGATTAGAGTATGCCGGCATCAGGAATGTCCCCTGGCGGCATAGGTAAAAGGCAAAAAGTAGCTCCGCCACAACCTTTCCGTTGACCGGAATTGGTTTGTTCCAAAAAAATAATCTACCAGCGCTTCTCTCGCACGGGCAATTTCTTTAAGGCGCGTAAAACTTTTGGTGTTTTCCAGGGTCAGATCTATTAATTCCAGGGCGCGCTCAAACGCCTTCTGACTGTAATCAACGTTATTCTTGGATTTCCAATTAAGCGCACGCTCAACCTCACTTCCGATATTTGCCATTTGCTCCGCAAAAGATAACTTTTCCCAGCGGCCGGCCGCCAGACCTTTATGCTGACAACTCATCACTTAATCCTTCTGGCAACAATCTCAACGATTTTTTTATGTATTTCTTCATTTTCTACTCCACGGCTTCTATTGCCCTGCGACGGACGCATATTAATCATCGAATCAAACTCAATAAATTCAGCGCCCGGCATTTCCGGGTAAAGATTAATTCCCCACAGATTCTTCTGCTTGGAACCGTTTTTTAAGAGCAGCGCCTCTAAATCAGAATGAAGCTCGGCATCAACTGCCACCAGTTCTCGCTCAACATCCACGACTGCCTTTACCAAATTCCCGAAGGTGGCCGCAGCCATTTGTTGGAGTTTTTCGGGCAACAATATTTGGGTTATTATTTCCACTTGATTAGTTTACAAACCAATTTTTGATATTGTAGCCGCAGAGCGTTAGCTCTGCTAATTAGGCTTGAAATCCTTGAAATTCCTATGCCGTTAAATTATACCATAACACTGGTCAGACCGCGCCGGAATTGGCAATTTCCCGCAATCCGTCACCTAACAAATTATAGGCCAGAACCGTAATAAAAATAAGCAGACCAGGAATCAGCATCCAGGCGTG
>JAHJUB010000020.1 GCA_018829455.1 Candidatus Omnitrophota bacterium | reverse complement strand
TGGATTCTGGCGGGGAAATACCATGCCGAGGCGCTTTGCGCCGAGGCTTCCAACCTTGATTTTTCGAAATGTGATTCTTAGCGGAGGGTGAGGGACTCGGTGCCACTCGGCTTTCACTACGCCTCGGGCCATGCCTTCGCTAAAGCTACGGCAGGCACAGTCAGCCATTCGCTGGGATTGCTGCCTAATCGGTCGCAACACCTGATTACTGCTTTAATAGGTCTCTGGCGGCTCACCTTCTCGCCGCCCCTGCCAAACAAATGCTCCTTATTCGTCGCATTGGCAGTGCATCCCATCGAGTCCCCTTGTCAGGAACTCGCCTATGCAAAAATAGCGGACTGCGTCCGCCGAAGCTCGCTACGGCGAGCGAAGGCGGAGGGTGAGGGACTCGAACCCCCATGGGTGTGAACCCGGCGGATTTCAAATCCGCTGACTTACCGTTAGCCTAACCCTCCGAACCTATCTGATTCTTCAACCAGTCATATTTTAAAACAAATCGATAAATATTACCACCCAGTTTATAGTTTTTCACCTTCAAGTCTACCTTTGTTCGTAGTCAATTTGACTTTTCCGGTTTGTTCTTGATAAACTATCTTCATTATGAATACTTTAACCATATTAAAAAGAGTCAAGAGCCAGAAGATCGGAAAACTGCCGGTCGTAATTTTACCTCTTGAGGACTACGAGCAAATAAAAGAAGACCTGGAAATGCTTTCTTCCAGAAATCTGCCCAGAGATATAGGAAGAGCAAGGAAAGAAGTAAAAAGAGGGGAAACGATCAGTTTTGCCGAAGTTAAAAGACATCTGAGACTTTCTTAATGGAACTCATCTTTTCACGAAGCGCCTTCCGCCAACTATCTTCCCTGGAAAAAAACGTTCAGAAAAGGATTGCCGAGAAGCTTGATTTTTACCTGTCCCAAAAAGACCCTGTAAAATTTGCCGAAAAGCTGAGAGATTCTTACTTTGGAGAATGGCGTTTTCGCATTGGAGACCACCGGGTAATTTTTGATGTTGAAGATGACAAAATAATCGTTCTTAAGATCGGACACCGAAGAAATGTTTACAGGTAAAGGTAGCATACGCCATATCTATCCCTAAGACACTCCTATCACAAGCTATTTCTAAACATCTCGATTATTTTACAAAAATTTATCGTTTGTGTGATAAAATATAAAATCAGGTTTAAGATTGGAGAGGTCGCATAGCCCGGTTTAGTGCGGCGGATTGCTAATCCGCTGAGGCGGGGTTTCCTGCCTCCGAGGGTTCAAATCCCTCCCTCTCCGCCTTCGCTCGCCGTAGCGAGCTTCGGCGGACGCAGTCCGCCATACCGCGTAGGCGAGAAGCCCACTCTTATGGGGATTTGATGGGAGCGAAGTCAGGTATTGCGACTGATTAGGGAGCAATACCAGCGGGTGGCCGAGTAGAGGCGCAGTGAAGCCGAAACCGCCAAATCCCTCCCTCTCCGCCTTCGTCCGCTGAAGCGGACTTCGGCGGACAAAGTCCGCTTATTTCTTCTACCATTTCTGCAACCATCTTTACTCTTTCAAAATCTGCATCCGGAGGAGTATTGTCGCTCATGCCCAGGACAAACCGGTAGCCGCGCGGAACTTTTAAAAGCAAGTCCTTAAGATAATTCTCCAGGTCTTTTCTGCTCCCTCCCTGTTTGCACAAAAGGCAGGCGCTCTCCCTTTTCTTTCTTCAGTATCCGGGTATAATTTTCTCTCTTAGTCATCGTTTTTGTTTTTAGACACTCCCCTTAAAATATGTTATCATAATTATAACATTATAACACTAAATTTGACATCAAACGTAAATTTTTGTGTAGTACGTTCCAACGTAGTGCGACCCTGAAAAGGTCGCACTACATTTCATAATTTTAAGATTAAGGTATGGAAAATCCGACGTTGGGACTGGCCTTCCTGGCCGGAATGGGCTATTTCTTTTCACCCTGCACCCTTCCCCTGGTGCCGTCCTATCTTGTTTATTTGAGCGGAGTCTCTATTCCGCAGATGGCCGGCCGGAAACGGCTGATTGTCCTCCTTAACGCCGTCTTTTTTCTCGCCGGTCTTCTCTTTCTATTCGTAGCGGTCGGCGCCTCAGCAACCCTGGTTGGTAATTTTCTCGGAAGGTATCTTAAAATCCTGCAGGGAGTCGGCGGAGCCGTTATCATCGTTCTCGGAATTTTCCTCATCCGGAAGCCAGCGTTTCTTTACCGGCTTCCCCAGGGAAGGAACCCGGGCGTCAAACCGGTTGGACTCCTGGGCTCTTTCCTCGTCGGCCTCTCCCTCTCCGCCGGTTGGACTGGATGCAGTACGCCGATTTTAGGCGCCATGCTGGTAACGGCCGCGGTCAGCGAAACGGTCCGGCTTGGAATTTATCTACTCTGCGCATTCAGCCTGGGCCTGGCAGTCCCTTTTCTCATTTCCGCACTCTTGATTGATTTCCTCCTGAACCCTTTGCGGCGAATCCAGCGACATATGCGCAAAATTGAAATCGGCCTGGGACTCCTTTTTATCGCCTTCGGCTTGCGCCTCCTTTTTGCCTCCTTCCCATTTCGCTTTTGATTGTGGTATAATATCGGTTTTTGGAACGAGATTGCCGCGCCCCAATTACAGGACAGGCGAGACGCCTGTCCTACCGAATGGGCTCGCAATGACACCTTTTTCGGAGGAATAATGAGTATCACCTATCAACCGCACAATCGAAAAAGAAAGAGAACTCACGGGTTTTTAAAGAGAATGCGGCGACCCGGAGGTCAGACAGTCATCAGGCGGCGCCGGGCAAAAGGCAGAAAGCGGCTTTCGGTATGAAGCGCCTTCTGCTTCTTGTTTTATGTATTTATCGTCGATTAGTTTCGCCTCTGTTTCCGGCTTCCTGCCGTTTTTACCCATCCTGTTCCGAATATGCGGCTGATGCGATTGGCCGTTACGGAGCCGGAAAAGGAATTTTTCTGACGTTGCGGCGCCTGTTGCGTTGTCACCCATTTTGCACCGGGGGTTTTGACCCTCTAAAATAATATGGAAAAAAGAGTCTTGTTCGCTTTCATCCTTTCACTGGGAGTTCTGCTTCTGTTCCAGTATTTTCAGGTAAAGAACCAGCCGGTTAAACCACAGCCGCCAGCAATCCCGGTTCAGTCAACTCCCGCGAACGAAACACAAGCAAGCCAACCCGGAATACCTCAGGCATCTGGCCTGCCGGAAAAATTACCAACCGGAAAAGCGTTGGTCCCGGAAGGCAAAAAGGTAATCATTGAAACCGACCTTTACCGGGCAGTCATTGATACGCGGGGCGGCCGGCTTACCTCCCTGGCGCTCAAGCGCTACACCCGCAAGAAAAAACCGCCTTTCCAGAAAGAAGATGAAGCCTTGCTGGAAACCATTCCCCAGGGCGCTTATTATCCTTTTGAAACCCCGGAAGAAGCTGACCTTATCTTCAGTCCGGACCAGGAAAGTCTGCCTCTTTCCAAGGAAACGACGAGCGGAACTTTAATCCTTCAAGCGAAAAAAGCGGGTCGGCTAATCACCAAAAAATTCACCTTTGACAATCAGAAGTATGGAATCAATCTTGAGCTGTCAATGACAGGCGGGACGCCTGTCCTACCACAGATGGTGGGCGGAAAAACTGCCGACAATGTCACGCTGGTCGGTTTCAGTCAGGCGCCGCCACCCACCGCACGAAGTCAAACGGTGGAACAGGTTATCGTATACTCCGGCGATAAACCTACCCGTTTCCGACCAGGAAGCATCAAAAATGAAGAGCGCAAGATAATTGACGCCGCTTACCTGGCCCGAAATGACGGCCAGTACATCCTGACGCTCCTGAAGCCGGACAAATCTTTGCCGGCGCTCCTTTCCGGAGATGCGTCCGGCAGTATAACCGCCGCGTACACCCTGACGCCGGAAATGGCAAAAAGCCAGCGTTTCTATTTCTATTCCGGTCCAACCGATAACGCTATTATTGCGAAAGAAGGCGTCGGCATCGCGCAGATTCTGCCTTCCGGTCCGATGGTAATTCTGGGCCGGTTCATCCTTAAGATTCTTACCCTTTTTCACCGGATAATTCCGAACTGGGGCGTGGCCATCATACTTCTGACGATTTTGCTTAAAATCATCTTCTTTCCGCTAACCCGGCTCAGCCTGCGCACGATGAAGACGATGCAGAAACTCCAGCCCTACCTTAAAGACCTTTCCAAAAAATACAAGGACAACCCAAAGGCGATGCAAAAGGAGATGTTCGGCATCTACCGGCAATACCACATCAACCCGATGGCCGGCTGCCTGCCGATGCTGGTGCAGATTCCAATCTTCATCTCCATATTCATAATGCTGAAGACTGCGATTATGCTGCGGGGCGCGCCTTTCTGCCTCTGGATAAGCGACCTTTCCCTGCCGGATGCGCTCTTCGCCTTTAATTTCAACGGCCGAGACATAGCGATTAACATTTTACCTTTCCTGATGGGCTTGACCACGTTCTTTCAGCAGAAACTTTCCTCGGCGGGCTCAACCGGTATGGCGGCTCAACAACAGAAAATGATGACTTTCCTGATGCCGGTAATGCTGACGGTATTTCTCTACAACCTTCCTTCCGGGCTGATGCTCTACTGGACCGTTACCAACCTCTTCTCCATCTTGGAACAGGAGGTTTCAACCCATAATTTGGGAACAATCTAAGCAAAAGAAGCGACCCTGAAAGGGTCGCACTACGAATAGACAGGCGAGACGCCTGTCCTACT